>CAIRXZ010000228.1 GCA_903882645.1 uncultured Acidobacteriia bacterium
CGCTCCGGGTCGTTCTGGACTGTCGCCGGCGCCAATGCCATCATCGCTTTGCGCTGCTGCCGCCTTAGCCACAGGTTCGAAGACTACTGGGAAACCCGTTCCCGAGCCGCCTGATTACCCACTTTTTTGTCGTGCACCCACCGGGCAGCTCCGCCGCTATTCGCCGGCCGTGTTCTTCGTTCAGGCTTGAAATCACCGCCGGCAAGGACCGGCGGCGCTACGATTGGGAGGAACATGTTGCGTTTCACGGCCTTGATCCTGCTGGCGCCGGCGTTGTTCGCGGCCGGGCCGGAACCTGTCGTAGTCGATACGGATTCGGGGCTGTTCGGGGACGATGGAGCCGCGCTGGTCATGCTGCTGCGCAGTCCGGAGCGGGTCTCGGTTCAGGGGATCGTGGTCACCCCTGGGAATGTGTGGCCGGCGCAGGGCGCGGAGTACACGTTTCACAACTGGAAATCGCGCCGATGACCAACCTCGCCCTGGCCCTGCGCGTGAGGCCGGATCTCGAAACCAAAATCAAGCGGGTGGTTTTCATGGGGGGCGCCATTGGCGTGGCGGGCAACGCAACGCCCGCGGCCGAATTCAATTTCTGGTTCGACCCGGAGGCGGCCAGCATAGTGCTGCGCTCGCGCATTCCCGAGAAGGTGATGTTCGGGTTGGATATCTGCAACGCGGCGCCCATCCGCAAGCCGGAATTCGACCGGATCGCCTCGGCCGGCACGCCGGTCGCGAACCTGTTCCGGGAGGACCTCGGCAACCGGTACCCCGGATTCCTCAAGCATCCCGAGAGCACGGCCTACATGTGGGACTCGCTGGCCGCCGCGTACCTGCTGGATCCGGGCTTCGTCACCAGGTCGGAGACGCGCTTTCTGGACGTTTCGACCACGTGGGACAAGTCTTATGGCGCCGCGGTCCCGCTGGACCGCCTCAGCGTCCCGGACGCGACGCCGGTGAAGGTGATGCTGGGACTGGATTTCAAGCGGGTGTTCGAGCTGTATCGGGACCTCATGACGCGGCGGTAGGGGTCGGGCATGCCCGACCCCTACCCGGCAGTTGAGCGCGTTTGTCGGAAGAGCGCCTGGCCGGACGGGGTGTAGACTTGGGCTATGCGGTGGCTCTTCGCGCTGATTCTGTTTTTCCCTCCGCCGGCCCCGGCCGGAACCGCCGGGGACGTGGCGCGCGCGATTCGCGAGAACAGCTTCGACCGGGACGAATGCTACCGCGTCCGCGATCTCACGCTGGGCATTGAGGACATTCGCCTGTTCCTCACGGACGGCCATCTGATCTTCAGCAAGCCTGTGGCGGGCCGCCGCATCGCCGCCGTTTTCGTCGCGGATACCGATGGCGGAGACGCCGAGATCATGCTGCTGCCGCCCACCCGGGCCGAGCGCCGGTCGCTGGCCGGTTACATCGACTCGCCGAACCTGGACGAGCACTTCGAGGCCGCGGTCCTGCTCTTCACGGGCGATGTCTACGAGAGGCTGAAGGCGGAGCTGGCCTCCAATCCAGGCAACCGGAAATCGCCGGAGATGGCGCCCCTGCTGGACGAGCGGTGGACTCCGGTGCTGCGCAATCTCGGCGGAAGCTACCAGACGCGGCTGACGCTCGATTTGCTGGGCGGCGCGGCGCGGCCGGCCGGTCTGTTCGCGGCGGCCCTGCGCAGCTCCAAGCTGGGCAATTTCGACGTCGTATACGACCCGGAGCGCCCGGAACAGATCATCGCCGGCCGGACGACCCCGCGGGGCGGCCGGGTCTATTTCGATACCTGGACCAGCTTCGACGCCCGGTCTTTCCGCAACCAGGCTCCCCCGAAACCCTACGCGACCGTGAGCGACTACCGCATTGAAGCGGCGGTCGACGCCGGCCTCGCGCTGACGGTGGTGACGCGCGTGAAGGTGCGGCCGGCGGTGGACGGGCTGGCCGCCGTCCCGTTCGAAATCGCGCGGCAGATGCAGGTGACCGAGGCGTTTGTCGACGGCCGCCCCGCGGAAGTGCTGCAACGCGACGAGCTGCGCGGGGACATCATGCGGGGAGATAACGCGCTCGTGCTGGTGGCGCCGCCGGAGCCGCTGCGTATGGGCCGCGAATACGAGTTCGAATTCCACCACTCCGGCAAGGTCATCCTGGATGCCGGCGGCGGCGTGCTTTACGTGGGCGCCCGCGCCAACTGGTATCCCATCCACGGCAATCAGTTCGCAACTTACGATCTGTCGTTCCGGCGCCCGCGCAACCTGGACCTCGTCGCGCCGGGCGACGTGGTGGAGGACCGCGAGGAAGGCGCCGAGCGCATCACGCGCCGCCGCACCACCGCGCCGATTCGCATGGCGGGATTCAACCTGGGCAACTACGAGCACGCCCGCGTGGCGCGGGGCGGCTACCAAGTGGACATCTGCGCGAACCGGACGCTGGAAAGCGCCCTGCAGCCGAAACCGGCGATGCCGCTGGCCGACCCGGCCATCTCCCCGGGCAGCCGTACGCACGGGCTGCCCGAGCTGCTGACGGATCTCGCCAGGTCGGTCGCGGTGAGCGCGCCAAGCCCCACCGGACGGCTTCAGGACCTGGCCTCGGAGGTGACTTCGGCGTTGGAGTTCATGGCGTCCAAGTTCGGTCCCCCGGCGTTGCCTCACCTGGCGGTCTCCCCGATCCCCGGCGCCTTTGGCCAGGGCTTCGCGGGCCTGATTTATCTCTCCACCTTGTCGTACTTGAACACCCTGCCGCGGGGACGCGGGGCCGGCGAACAGGAGACGTTCTTTCAAAGCGTGCTGCAGGCGCACGAGGTGGCGCACCAGTGGTGGGGGAATCGCGTGGCCGTGGGAGGGTACCGCGACACCTGGTTGATGGAGGCGCTGGCCAACTACTCCGCCATGCTCTATCTGGAGAAAAGCAAGGGCCGGCGAGCGCTGGAAGACCTGCTCGATTCCTACCGCCGCGCGCTCCTTGAAAAGAGCGGGAGCGGCGCAACGGTGGAATCGGCCGGCCCGGTCATACTGGGCGGGCGCCTGGAGAATTCGCTCGAACCGCGCGCGTGGCACGACATCGTTTACGGCAAAGGCTCCTGGATCGTCCAGATGCTGCGGGCGCGCATGGGCGATGCCCGCTTCTTCGCCATGCTGGGCGAGCTGGTCCGGCGTTACGACCGCAAGGAGGTCACCACGGAACAGTTTCGCGAGCTGGCGGCGGAGTTCCTGCCTCCCAAGTCGGACGATCCCAAACTGGAAGCGTTCTTCGAAGAGTGGGTCTACGGGACCGGCATGCCCAGCCTGGCGCTGAGCTACTCGATCAAGGGGAAGGCGCCCGCGGTCAAGGTGACGGGAACCGTGACGCAGTCGGAAGTGGAAGGGGAATTCAGCGCCCTCGTACCTGTCGAGATCCAGGTGGCGCGCGGGCGCAGCCTCACCCAGTGGGTGCGCACCGGGATCTCGCCCGCCACCTTTACAGTCACGCTGAAGCAGGCGCCCCTGAAGGTGACGTTGGACCCGCACTACGCCGTGCTGCGGAAGTAGAAGCCGCGGCGCGGACCATCGTCTTCCGCCGTCTGCCGGACATGGACGAGGTTCGCGCACCGGCGGCGATGAAAATCGCCCTCCCGGTTACGTCTTCAACCGCGCCACGATTTCCGCGGCCGCCTGGCGGGCCTGCTCCAGTGCGCCGGGCGGCAGGCTGATCGCGCCCACGCGCGCGTGGCCGCCGCCGCCGTACCGCTCGCAAATCGTCGCGAGGTTGTGCTTGGGCGTCTCCGGGGTCCAGGGGTTGGAGCCGACCGAGATCTTGGTCCGGAAACTGGAGCAGCTTACCGAGACGGTGTAGGTCGAATTCGGGAACAGGTAATACGGAATGAACTTGCTGTAGCCCTCCATGTCGCACCCGGCGAGGTCGAAGAACACCACGCCGCGGTCCTCCACCGAACGGTTCTTGATGATGTCGATGGAGTCCAGGTGCCTCCGGTAGAGTTGCTCATAGAGAGCGTGGATGTCCGGCGCGGCGACGATTTCCTCCAGGCTGCGGCTTTGCATCAGACGGATCGCCTTGTGCACCACTTCGGAGCCTCTGGCGGCCTCGATCACCAGCGTCAGCTTCATGGCGGGCGCGCCCATTTCGACGGCGGTTCGGGCGTCCGGGTACTGCGCCCCGTCGATAATGATGGACCAGTTCACCAAGTCGTCCAGGTCCGGCGCGCGGAACCCGAAGCGGTCGCGCGCCACGTCGCGAATGAACGACGCGCACGATTTGTAGCTCGGATCGTAGAGCTTGCGCGCGCTCGCGCCGTTGCGGTGGTGTTCCGCGTCCTCGGGGGTGAGAAAGGCGCTCTGGTGGTGGTCGAACCACCAGGTCAGCCGGGGGTCGCTCGAGTACTTGAAATCGACGATGGCGTTCTCGTCGCCGTCGAAAAGCCCCGGATCGAACAGTTGGGAGGCCCGGTGCGCCATCCCCGTGTAAGCGAACTCCGCATCCGGGTGAACCGCGCCCGCGATAAAACGGCTGAAGAAGGCAGCCGAGGCTGCTCCATCGAAACAGTGGTCGTGATACAGCACGCGTTCGAGCATCGGAAAGGGGGGAAAACCTTTTAGGTTGCCTGAACGCGGGCGGAAATGCAAGTGCGATGAAAACCGGCTCACGCCAGGCTTCGTGGCATTCCTGGTCCGGCTTGCTTCGCTGGACCGCCTGGGATAGCATCGTGTGCATGGACGGGCCTCACAAGAGGCAGAGTGAGGTTGCGGCCGGGCGGGGCAGGAATGCCGCCTCGAATTGGCTGGCTTTCGGCATCGGGCTCGCCCTTCTGGCGGCGATCGTGGCCGGGGGCCTTCGCGAATCCAGCGACCTGACGAACTCCAAAGTAACCGTCGGGACCAAGGACGAAGTCTACTATTCCCATGCCGCCACGAAAGAAGATGCCAGAGTGCTGGGCCAGGCGCTCAAGACCATCGGATTCTTCGACGACAGGGGCACGAGCGTCTTTTTGTCGAAGGGCAAGGACGGTACGGTGGTTTCATTTGTCCTCAAGGCGGGCGCCTGGAAGCAGCCGGGCACGGTTCTTAACTTCGAGGAAATCGGACGGCGCATCGCCACGCCGGTTGGCGGATTCCCCATCAAAGTGCGCCTGATAGACGCGGCGCGGACCGTCCGAAGGGAACTGGCGGTAGGTAAAGCGATCATAGGCGCCAGGGACGAGATCTACTACTTCGGTTCCGCGAGCGAAGCGGACGCGGAAGCTCTTGGGGGGGCGCTCAAGACCGCCGGGTTCCTGGAGGATACGGGCGTCAGCGTTGTGCTGGCCAAAGGCGACGGCACGGCGATTTCGTTCGTTGTCGCCGGGGGCGTCTGGGAGCGGCCGGAAGCCGTGGCTGGTTTTGAGAGCCTCGTACGGCGGGCGGCGCCATCGGTCGGCGGGTTGCCGATCATGCTGCGCCTGCTCAATCCCGAGATGGAAGCCAAGAGGGAAGTGGCGGTCCAATGACCGCCGTTGTAGGACCGTTCCGGATGGAGTTCAAACTCAAGGCGCGAATCAGCCGCTCAGATGCCCGGACCATTCGGCGCGCTCTCGACCAACTGGCTGCGACTGGCACGCGCGGCGATTGCCAATCGCCGCGCAGGATACCATCCTGCCCCACAGAAATCGCACTTTTCCTCACGGTCGCGATACCAGGTCCTCGACCGCGTGATGTTGTGCTCGTGGGTGGGAACCGCTCCCTCACGGTCGCGGCTCAGAACGGGGATTTGAGCGCGAACAGGGGGGGCTTGTCGAGAGGGCTCGCTCCACGAACGCGGCTCACGGGCGATCCCGCTCGCGAAACGGCCGGTCCGCTTCGTACAACGCGATCCTGATTCCGATCTCGTCCGCCAGCGCGGGCTGGTTCTCTCGCGCGGCCAGCGCCTGGGCCCTGCGCGCCGTCAGGGCCGCGTCGGCGAACCGCCCCTTCTCGGCGTACGCGGCCGCGAGCGCGTCGAGCGTCCGGGCGTCCTTTCCGCCGGAAAGCTCCACCGCGCGTACCGCGAAGGCAAGCGCCTCGGCGCCGTTGCGGAGGGCGGCATCGGGCGAGGTCGCCAGCACCCAGGCCGCGCGAAGCAGCGCCGGCGCGTCGTTCGGTTGCAGTTCGATGCAATCGCGCCAATGCGCCAGGGCCTCCGCCGTCCTCCCTTGCGCGTAAAGCGCATCGGCCAGGCTCGCGTGGGCCTCGGCGTATTTCGGGTCGAGATCGAGCGCGCTCCGCCATTCCCGGATGGCTCCCTGCGCATCCCCGCGCTGGCTCAAAACCAAACCCAGATTGTAGTGCGCGGGCGCATATCCGGCGTCCAACTCCAGCGCTTTGCGCAGTTGAGCGAGCGCCTCGTCGAGCTTCCCCAACTTCGCCAGCGCGCCGCCCAGGTTGGCGCGCGCCGCGGCGAAATCCGGCTTCAGCGCGACAGCTTTCTCGAATTGCGCCACGGCTTCCTCGACTCGCCCCGTCTGCGCCAGCAGCGCGCCGAGATCGTTGAATCCCCGCGCGTTCGCGGGATCGGCCTCCACCGCCGCGCGGAGCCGGATCTCCGACGCTTTCCGCGAGTAATCCCCGGATTCCCGCGGGCGCCCCGTGATGAGCAGCACGGTTCCCAGGTTGCGGTTCGCGACTTCGTCATCGGGGCTCAGCTCCAGAACTTTCCGCCACTTTGCGGCGGACGCCTCGTACGACCCGGTCCTCTGCAGATACGCCGCGCTGTTGACGAGCCGGAAATAGTCGAGGACCGGCCCGCCGATTTGCCGCAAGCCGTCCGGGGGGACGTTCACAAACTCCGGAATGTTCACCGCGCGGTTGGCCGCGGTGGCGTTCTCGATTAGAATGGGCGGGCTGTCGTTGCCGTCCGCGTCGATGTGGGTGAGATACATCTGCGTGTATGGCCATCTGCCCTTCGATGAAAACACCAGCCAGCGGCCGTTGGGCGAAAAGCTGTGCCACGAATTCATGCGGGGCGTGTTGCAGCGCATGCGCCGCGCCGGCCCGCCCCCCGCGGGGACGATGTACAACTCACTATCGGGACGCATGAGTTCCCCGTTGCGGCATTGCACGTACACGATCCACCGCCCATCGGGCGACACCTTGGGAAACGTGTTGCTCATGCCGTTGCGCGACGCGCCGGCGATCGGCTCCGGCGCGCCTCCCCGGCCGTCGTGGAATGGAATGCGGTAGAGGTCGTACCGGATTTGGAGCTCGTTCGGGTCGTTGGAGAATTTCGCGAGCGGCACGCCCGGCGGATCGGGGTCGGCGGCTTCGGCGCGCGCGAATACCAGGTACTGGCCGTCGGGGCTCCACACGGTGCCCATCTGCACAAAGCGCGGGTCGGCGGCGCCGGGCAGCGGCCGCAGCACTCCGGTTTGGCGGCTGTACCAGCCCAGAATCCCGCGGGTGGGATAGAACACCTGGAGGAACCGGTAGTCCTTGAAATTGGCCACGTAATAGTTGCTGGGAGGCTCTTGAGAGGCGCCTGTCATCGCGGCCGGGTTGACCGTGGTCGCCACGTACTGCCCGTCCGGGGAGACCTGCGACATGAAGCCGATCCGGACGTTCCCCTTCAGCCTGCCTTCCGGCGAGCTCCACTGAATCACGTCTTGCTTGCGGACCGTCATCTCGGGCGAAACCGGCTTCAGGATGTACAGCCCCCGGTTGCCCTGGAGGTCGTCCAGATCCATTCCCATCGTCTTGCCATCCGCGGAGAACGAATGGCAGTTGGCGCACACGGGCAGGTTATCCATGACCATCCGGCTCCGGGTTTCGCCCACGCTGCGAATTCTCCAGGCGACAAGCTGTACGGCCTCCGAGGACAGCGGTTTGATAACGCCTTTCACCAGCTCGGAGGGCATCAGCGGTACGTCGCGGTAGAAGATCGGCGCGCCCACCGGGTCCTTCGAGGTGCGGATGGCGACCTTTCCGCGGGAGACGGCCTGGTCCGGGGCGTCGGCGCGAAAGCCGGTGATGGCGACCGTGGCGGCGCTCGCGGCCGAATGCCGCTTGATGGCCTGCCACGTCGCGGGGTCCGGCGACCAGGAATGCGCCGCCGCGAGCTGCGGCGTGAGCTTGGGCGGCTCGTTCGTGTCGGCGACGCAATCCGGATCGATGCGGCCGATGCGCATGCGCTCGCCCTTCGAGGTCGCGTGGATCGCCGCCGCGCCATCGCCGAACGAGACATCGATCCGCCAGAGGGCGACGCCTTTCTCGCTATCGCTCCAGAGGAACGTCGAAGGCGTTATCTCGGGCGGAAAAATCGAGCCTTCCTCCGGATAGTCGATGGCGATCGCCGCCGCGCGCGGTTGCGGCGGGCTTGGAGCCGCGGCCAGCGCCATCAGAAGGCCCGGCAGAAGAACCACCCTGGGCGACAAGCCGGCCCTCATGAGCATCCCACCATAGAACCAGCTTACAGCTTCGCGCCACGGCGGCTGCGGCGACGGCCGGCGAAGAAGGCAGACCGGGAGGTCCGCCCCACTGCCGGTGAAACCGTTTATAATTTCACGCTGAGGGGGGAGAAGCATTCCTATGAGAGTCGTACGCGTTGCCTTGCTGGCTGCCGCGGCGGTCTGCGCGCTCCAGGCGGCCAACAGCCTGGAGACATACGTGATCGACGTGGAAGGCGGCAAGGCCGTTCTGCTGGTGGCGCCGTCCGGGGATTCCATGCTCTACGACGCGGGCTGGCCGTTTCCCGCCGGCCGCGATAACGGCCGGATCGTGGAAGCCGCCAAGGCCGCCGGATTGAAGCAGATCGACTATCTGGTGATCTCCCATTACGATATCGACCACCTGGGCGACGTTCCGGCGCTGCTGGCCGCCTTCCCCGTAAAGCACATCGTGGACAACGGCTCCCTGCAAACTCCGGGCAGGCAGTTCGAGGATCGCTACAAGGCGTTCGCGGCGGCGCGCGACGCGATGGACCATATGTCGGTCAAGCCGGGCGACAAGATCCCCCTCAGGGGCGTGGACGTGACCGTGCTGGAGGCGGCGATGAAAGGCATCCAGACGGCGCTTCCCGGCGCCGGAGCGCCCAATGCGTCGTGCGCCACGATCCCCGTCAAGCCCGAGAGGACCAGCGACCACGAAGATAACATGTCCATCGGGCTGCTCTTCACGCTGGGCAAGTTCCGCATGCTCGATCTGGCCGATCTGGAGGCGTTCTACGAGTACAAGCTGGTCTGCCCCGACAACCTGATCGGGACGGTGGACGTCTACAACGTGAGCGTCCACGCCCAGGAGAAGGGCATATCCGGGGTGCTCGAACAGGCCATCCGCGCCCGCGTGGCCGTGATGAGCAACGGCCCGAATAAGGGCGGCGATCCGGCCAGTTGGCCCATACTCCGCGGCGCGCCGGGCATGGAAGACATCTGGCAGACGCACTTCTCGAACGCCGGTGGCCCGGCGAACAACCCGCCCGCCGATTTCATCGCCAACATCGATCAAACCGAAGGTAAGTGGCTCCACATATCCGCCCAGCCGGATGGCTCTTTCACTGTGACGAATAGCAGAAACGGCTTTACGAAGACTTACAAGGTCCGCAAGTAGAAAGGACGGCGTCCATGACGGACAATAGCTCGAATCGCAGGCAGTTCCTCGGGCAAGCCAGCAGGCTCGGCTCCATTCCTCTGATTGGGACCGCCTTGGCGGCGGCTCCCTTTCAACCCAAGTCCGTTCCCAAAACCAAGGGCGGGACTTCCGTCGTGATCCCCACCCACGAGCATGCGGGCGATCTGGACGAGCGCCTGGATTTCCCGCCGGGCTGGGACGTGCACGTGCAGCACATGGCCGGTCATGACGCGCCAGTCATGACGCCGGCGCAGCTCGCCGCCCAGATGGATCAGCCGATCGGCACGAAGAGCTTGCGCGAGCTCGCCCAAGGCAAGAGCCGCGTCTGCATCACCTTCGACGACCTCACCCGCACGACGCCCACTTACGTCATGACGCCCTGGGTGATCGACGAACTGCGCGCCGCCGGCGTCAAGGACGAAAACATCCTGTTCCTCGGTTCCTTCGGCTCGCACCGGGCCATGACCGCGCAGGAGATCCAGATCAAGCTCGGCAAAGACATCGCCAACAAGTACGCCTGGGTGAACCACAACGCTTTCGACTGCCTGAAGGAAGTCGGGACCACGAGCCGGAAGAACAAGATCCTGCTGAACCAGACGTTCGTGGGGGCCGACCTGAAGATCTGCCTCAGCGGAATCAAGGTACACTACGACGCGGGCTACGGCGGGGGAGGCAAAGCCGTGTTGCCGGGCGTCGCCGGCCTGCCGACGATCGAGTACAACCACCAGGTCATCCTGCCGGCCGCCCGGGCGGCGCGCAATTGCGGGCCGGTGAAGATCTTCAAGAACGATATGCGGCTGGATATCGTCGAAGCCGCTCAATTCGCCAAGGTGGACTTCACCGTGCAGCTTCTCTACAACCAGAAGCTCAAACCGCTGCGCGCCTACAGCGGCGATATCGTGGAGGCCCACCACACGGCGGTCCGCCTGGCGGCCAAGACGTATTGCACGCCCACGTTCAAGGACGCCGACATCGTGGTGGCCAACGCGTATCCGCAGAACGCCCAGCCCTATCACGGCGCCACCTGGATCAACCTCTCGGTGAAGCAGGGCGGCACCGGAGTCGTCATCGTCCAGCACCCGTTGGGGTGGGATCCGATTCACTACCTGAACAACAAGCTCGCCGGCGCGCGCGGCGCAACTTACTGGGACCTCCACCGCCACGCGCCTCGCCCGAATCCGCGGGGCACGCACACGATCGTGTACTCGCAGTACATGAGCCGCATGATGATGGACAACTACGGCTCGGACACGGACTTTTGCACTAAGTGGGCGGACGTGGTCAAGATACTACAGGAACGCCACAAGGGAAGCGACGTGAAAGTGGCCGTGTACCCCTACGCAGGGATGCAGCACCAGGAGATTGAGTTGGACGGGTAGGGTTGTCCGGAAATTTGCCGGATAGTGTTACTACCTGTCCGTTTCGTCGCGCGCCGCGACGATTTGTGCAGTGGGCCTCCGGCCTGCCACGCCGGCGTCCGTGCCGTCGTTCTTCATGACCGCGCCGCGGAGATCGACGCTTCGCGAAGACGCGAAGCGTGCTAGATTTACCGCCATGGGAATCCGAAAACTCGTCTTCTCGCTGCTCGTTCCCGGCGTGGCCGGCGTGTACGCGGCGGATGCCGGCCTGGATGCGTCCATCGCCAGGAACCGGATGGGAACGCTGACGATCCGGACCGTCCCCGGCGCCAGAGTCGCCGTGGAACAGGTGCGGCATGGGTTCTGGTTCGGCGCGACGCTGCCCGGCGGCGTCTTTTCGGGGCGCAACAGCCCGGAAGACATCGCCAAATGGAAGGAGATCTTCACGAGCCACTTCAACGCGGGCGTCCCGGAAGCCGACTTCAAGTGGGACGTCATGGAAAGGCAGAAGGGCCAGGTGAATTACACCGTGGTGGACAACATGCTCGCCTGGGCCGACACGGAGGGCATCACGCTGCGCGGCCACTGCATTTTCTGGGGCGTGCCGAACCATGTCCAGACCTGGCTGAAGGAGATGAACGACGACGATTTCAAGGCCACGGTGGCCGAGCGGGGGCGAACCATCGGCGCCCGCTATCGCGGCCGGTTCGCGGAGTACGACCTCAACAACGAAATGATGCACGCCAACTACTACGAGCAGCGGTTCGGGATCGAATTCATCCGGCAGATGGCGCTGTGGGTCAAGGAGGGCGATCCGAACGCGAAGTTGTTCGTCAACGATTACGACATCACCACCGGCAACCGGCTCGACGACTACGTGAAGCACATACGGAAGCTGCTGGACGCCGGCGTGCCGATTTCCGGCATCGGCGTGCAGGGCCACCTGCACGGCGACTCGTTCGATCCCGCGGCCTTGCAGAAGTCGCTCGACGAACTCGCGCAGTTCAACATGCCGATCCGCATCACCGAGTTCAACTTCCCCGGCCAGCGCTCCAAGTACTACACCGGCGACCGGCAGGCCGCGATGCCGCCGGAGGAAGAGCAGGCCAAGGCGGAGGCCCTCAAACAGTTTTTCACCATCTGCTTCGCGCACCCATCCGTGACCGGCATCATGATGTGGGGCTTCTGGGAAGGCGCGAACTGGATCCCGCAATCGTCGCTATACAAGCGGGACTGGACGCCGCTGCCGGCCGCGAAAGCGTACGAAGACCTGGTCCTCAACAAATGGTGGACCCGCTGGACGGGGACCGCAGACCGGCAAGGCCGGGTCGAGCTGCGCGTGTTCTATGGAACGCATAAAGTCACGGTGAACGGGAAAGCGACGGTGGTGACCCTGACGAAAGCCGAAGGAAGCAAGACCGTGAACCTGAATTGAGCGGCTGCGGGTCCGCATGAGTCTGAATCACGCGCCGGTAGTGTGTGGAGAATCAGTCATAAGGCGCCTCGCGGGCTCGCGTCGCTCGCGGATAAAGCGCGTTAAGCGCGGGTGCATTGCCGAGGGAGCGCATTCCCGAATCAGGCAACCTTCTTGTTCCTGGCTCTTGGCCTGCCAGCCGTGACGTCAACATCTACTCTCAGACCGGCGGCGGTCACCATGTTAACCAGCGTATCGATCGTGAATAGCCCGATCTTTCCGCGTACAAGATCCGAGATGCGCGGCTGCGATACACCCATGATCCTGGCCGCGCGAGACTGGGTGATCTTTCTCTCCTGGATATAGCCAGTCAGAGCCATCATCATCTTAGCGCGGATGCGGAGGTTCTCCGCTTCGGTGGGCGGGAATCCGCAGTCTGCGAAAACATTCTCACTGCCTCTTGTCGCTCGCATCACTTCCGCCTCTCCAACAATTCACGGTAGCGTCTCTTCCCCAGCTCAACGTCGAGTGAGGCGGCCTTCCGGGTCTTCTTGGCGAAGACATGCAGCACATAAACGGCGTCCTCGAACTTGGCCACGTAGAAGACGCGATATTCACCCTCGGCATGGACTCGAATCTCAATGACTCCGGCGCCGACGAGTGGAATCGGCTTCCAATCGACGGCCGAACGTCCCGCCTGAATCAAGCTCAACTGATAGCCTATTTCGCGACGCGCCGCCTGGGGGAACCGCCGCAGGCGGTCACGACTGTCTCCGAGCCATTGGATCGGTTTTGCGCCGTTCTTCACTCATTATGATTATACAGGATTTTTATAATCGGAATGGGGCGCGATCTACCGGCGTGCCCGGTCCCAAGAACGGCGTGCTAGGATGGTTCCGTCCTGCCAGCCGCCTCGGGGCGGAAAAACGGGCTTCTCATAGAAGACCCTCCGATCCGAGGCTCACCCCGTTCCGCCGCGCCTGGGCACGAGCAACCCGGACAAGCGCCGCCGATGCTGTGCAGGGAAGGCGCCTCTGGCCGCTTAGGTTAACGCCAATGCGGCTTGAGCCGCGGGCTACTATCTTGCGCCTACGGGGCTACTTCTTGGGCGCGGTCGCGCGCGGGAGCAGGTGGTAGGTGACGAAGGCCAGGCGCAGGCTGTTGGGAGACCAGCACGGGGCGTCCATTGTACCTTGGCCACCGATCATGCTCGTTAGAACCGTGACGCTCTTGCGAAGCTGCGCGATGTCCGGAGGGGCGGCTGGCGCCGGCGCGGCCGCTCCGCGGGCGCCACGGCCTGGGGCGGCGGCCAGGGTCATCACTTTCAGGGTGATTTCCTGGTTCTCGGGGATGCCTTTGACGTCCTTGCCGTAGGAGACAAACACCAGTTGCCGGCCATTCGGGGAGATGTGCGGGTAGGCGTTGTTAAAGTCGTCCGCGGTGACCTGCTCCTGGCCGCTGCCGTCGGGCTTCATGCGCCAGATCTGCACCAATCCTCCGCGGCCGGACTGGAAGTAGATGTACTTTCCGTCCGGCGTGTACTCGGGGGAGTCTTCCATTCCGGTGGTGGTGAGCGGGGTCGCCTTGCCGCCGGCCGCTGGGACCGCGTAGATATCGGTCTGGCCTTTCTGCTTGCCGGCGGCCGTGAATACCAGCGTCTGCCCGTCGGGCGACCAGCCGTGAACGGCGCCATTCGCCTGCGGGACTTGGCGCGGCGCGCCGCCCGCCACGGGCGCGACATAGATACTGGACTTTCCCTTGACCGCATCGCTGAAGGCCAACTGGCTGCCGTCGGGGGAGATGGCGTGGGCGCTGCCCGCGTGGACGGCCGCGCCGGTGTCCACCATTTCCGGTTTGCCGCCCGGTTCCGCAACGCGCTGGATGCGGCCGTCGCTCGCGAAGATCAGCGTCTTGCCGTCCTTCGTCCAAGTGGGGGCTTCGAGGCGGCCGGGGGCCACCATGGTCACGTGGCGATCGGTGGATGCCACGGTGATGGTCTCGATGGCGCTGTACAGATCGGGCTTCCGGTTGCCGGCCGGGGGCAGGGGAGACACATCGACATTGGAGAACATCACCTTCTCCACCACATCCTTGTTGTGCGCCGAGACGCCGATGCCGACGTAGAACGGATCGGCGAGCGGGATTTTCATGGCCCCGCCGGTGAACTGAAAATCGCCGCCATCGGAGAGCCACATGTAGAAGTACTGGCCGCGCTTCACGAGCCGGGCGCGCTTCGGCGAGGTCTGGTTGGCCTGAACCTCGTGCGTGGCGGCGCCCTTCGCCGCACGGGCCTGGATGGAAGTCAATCCCACGCCGTGCACCGCGATATCGGCGTATGCGGAATCCTGGTCCAGGCTCTGGCGCATCATGAGCACGCCCTTGCGATGTTCGTTCCCGCCCGCGCCGATGAATGTGACGTCGGCGGTGAGCGAGAAGTCGCCGGAGACCCTCTTCCAGACATAGTGAAAATCGTCTTCCACGGCCCAGATGTTGTCGCCGCTGTCGGAGATGGCGTAGGTCTTGGCGGCGGCGTCGTAATCGACCGAGCCGGGATGGAGAATCGTCCCGATATCCCCGTGCCCTTCGAAAATGCCCACCGGGGCCGCGCTCTGCGCCAGTCCAACGGCCGTGACGCCGCAGACTGCCAGCAGGCCGCAAGTCATGTAGGCCAGCCATGCGATGTGTTTCGTCTTCATAAGTTCGGTCTCCTTTGCAAACCGAGCGTCCCCATGAGTGGGGACGCGGCAGGCAAGCGCGCCCGCGCCACGAACCAACTTATCTACTCGGCCGGCGCCTTTCCGGTCTTCAAGAACTCCTTCATCCAGGCCGCGACCTTCTGGTCTTGCGGGGGCGTAACGTTGTGGCCGGATTCCAGGGCCAGGAACAGCGTCTTGGGCGCCTGGACCGTGTTATACGCCGCATAAGTCGAAGTCGGAGCGCAGGTCTCGTCGTTATAACCCCAGGAATAAATGCCCGGAACCTTCACCCGTCGCGCGAAGTTCACCGTGTCGTAGAACGCCTCGGTTTCGATCTTGTCCGGCGTGCGGTTCTCGGGCCCTCTGAACAGGTCCGGCCAGCCGCCGGCGCGGCCAAAGAGGTATCCGGTGACATCGGAGAGCGCCGGATGAAACACCGCGATCGCCTTCACGCGCGGATCGAGCCCCGCGGTGATAATCGACAACGCCCCGCCCTGGCTGGCGCCGATTACCGCGACCGTCTTGCCGTCCCAGTTCGGCAGCGATGCCAGATAGTCGATGGCCCTGACGCAGCCTAGATATACGCGGCGGAAGTAATACTTTTCCTTCGAATCGATGTTATAGCGGTTGTAAGAGCTTAGCGCACCGGACATGAGCGAGTTATAGACTGGGCCGGGAAGCGTAAGTGGAATGCCGTTGATCCCGATGCTCAGCGTGATAGCGTCCTCGTAGGCTTCCTTGACGATGCCGGATACGCCGTACACCCCGGCGCCCGGGACGCGCAGCAGCGCGGGGTACTTGCCCTCGGCCTTCGGCTCGGTGAGGATGCCGTAGATGCGGCTCGATCCGAGCGGGGCCATGTCGCCGTTGGGGACCGCGAAGCTCACTTCGTACGCGCTGAGCGTCGCGGTGGTCTTGTCCGCATAGGGCGTCTTCTGAGGGTTGATCGGGATTCTGGCCAGGATCGCCTTGCTATCGTCCCAGAACTTATCGAAGCCTTCCGGCTCTTTCGTGACGGGCTTGATCTGCAACGGCGCGAAGCCCACGGTGGCCATGCCGCGGGAGCCGCGGCCTCCGAAACCGCCGCGGCCGCCGGGAGCGGGGCCGGCTGCTCCGGCGGCGGGCGGAGGATCCGGCACGCTCGCAACCAGGCGCAGGAATCCAGGCTCCTTGAGCGTTCCCGCATCCACCTTCAGGTCCGCCGCGCCGATGGGCGCGGTTTGCGTCCGCACCGGGGGCATGTTGTCCGGCCCGAGCGTCCAGGTGAGATTGGCGCCGGTGGCCGGCGAGCCGTCGCTCTGCTGGACGTGGATATTGAACGTGGCCTTCTCCCCGAGCGCGTACTGCCAGTTGGCGTGGTCGGGCGTGACGGCGATCTGGTAGCGCCCCATCGGGCGTTGCTGCGCGACGGCCAGGCAAGCCAGCGCAAGGAAGCCGAAGTACGCGCTTCGAGAGAAGAGTCGTCTCATAACGGAATCTCCACGCAGGCCAGGAGGCCTGCGCCACTTACTTCTTCGGCTTTACGCTGGGGCTGTCGTCGGCCTTCAAATCGCCGAGCGCGTATTGCGTGCCGGCCAGGATGTGCTCGAGCATCGGCTTGATGGCGTAGACCCTCTCGTTGTGGCCGTGGGCTTCGTAGAAGACGCGGCCCTTGCCCTCGCGGCGTATCCAGCTCAGGCCGTAGTCGTGGTCGGAGCGCGGATAGTCTTCCTTGGCTTTGTCGGCGTCGCTCATCTTGTCGTAGTCGATGCTGGTCAGGATGTGCAGGTTCGTGCGGGACCACGTGTCCATGCCGAAGGTGTAGGTTTCGTCGTGAATCTCGAACTCCTGGCCGTGGAACATCGCGGTAACCGGGCTCTTGGGGTCGTCGATCTTGGTGGTAATGAGCTGCGGGTCCACCCAGTGGAACTTGAAGAAGCCGCCGATCATCTTGTTGAACTCGGGCCAGGTGCCCACTTGCGTGTCGCGGCCCTGCTGGGGCCCGCGGCCGCCGGCGGGGGCCGGCGCCGGAGGCAGCAGCGACGCGAACCGCGCCGTGAAATCCTGCTGGCTCACTCTGCCGGCTTTGGCCGTGTCGAGCTTGTCGAACCAGGCATCCGCCAGCGCGCTCAACTCGGCCCCGCTGAGCTTCTGATCGCCGTTCTTATCGCCGGCGGCCATTATCTGCGCGGCAAGCTGCGTCCCTGGGCCGAAGGCGCCCCTGCCCGCTGCGCCCGCGGGGCGGGGCATTTCATGGTAGGAATCGGCGGCCGCGTGAATCCCCGCCAGACCCTTGC
>CAIRXZ010000229.1 GCA_903882645.1 uncultured Acidobacteriia bacterium
CCCCGCTGAGCATTGCCGTCACAGTTAATGCGTCTCAATCCCCTTCTCGTGGGGGCACACTTACCAACTCGGCGAGCGGCATGACTGTCGGCTCGGTATTTCCGAGTCTCAATCCCCTTCGCGTGGGGGCACACTTACCAACGGGGCCGGTTTTTTGATGGAGGTAGTTTCTGCCTCAAAGTCTCAATCCCCTTCGCGTGGGGGCACACTTACCAACACGGGCGGTCATCCTGTATTCATCCTACGAATCGGGTCTCAATCCCCTTCGCGTGGGGGCACACTTACCAACGTCGTCCGCTATCTCTCGCCGAACCAGCAGAACGGCAAGTCTCAATCCCCTTCGCGTGGGGGCACACTTACCAACTCGGTCGGATGTTCATCAGTGACGAGGATTTACAACGTCTCAATCCCCTTCGCGTGGGGGCACACTTACCAACTAAACATCGCAATCGTAGACGGTAGCTTGAGCGAAAGTCTCAATCCCCTTCGCGTGGGGGCACACTTACCAACATAACTTCACTACCCCAAAAGCCACATGTCGCCAAGTCTCAATCCCCTTCGCGTGGGGGCACACTTACCAACTCGGCAACTCGTCCCCTCGACCGGTTGATGTCCAGGTCTCAATCCCCTTCGCGTGGGGGCACACTTACCAACGATTGGGATGTGAACGTAACCACCGGCGATCTCTGGGTCTCAATCCCCTTCGCGTGGGGGCACACTTACCAACGATGTGGTCAAGCGAATTGTCATCATCACGCCTGGGTCGTCTCAATCCCCTTCGCGTGGGGGCACACTTACCAACGTTTGGATAGGCACCCTTCTGTTCGATGTCCTGACGGGTCTCAATCCCCTTCGCGTGGGGGCACACTTACCAACATTTTTTAGCCATCGCCTTAGTTTGTTTGGCTTTAGTGTCTCAATCCCCTTCGCGTGGGGGCACACTTACCAACGCTTTGGTTCTCCTCTGAACCTTTGGTCTTAGCCCTGTCTCAATCCCCTTCGCGTGGGGGCACACTTACCAACTCTTCGAAGTAGAAGGGTTCGTGGCTCGCGCGTCCTGTCTCAATCCCCTTCGCGTGGGGGCACACTTACCAACAAGGCAGGTTCTGACTTTGGTACCACTGGAACAAGGTCTCAATCCCCTTCGCGTGGGGGCACACTTACCAACGATGACGCTGTTGCCGGCAACATCTGCCCCGGGTCGTCTCAATCCCCTTCGCGTGGGGGCACACTTACCAACACAACAACGTTCATCGGCGGGTCTCGAGCGTGGGGTCTCAATCCCCTTCGCGTGGGGGCACACTTACCAACGCGCGTAATCCACGATGCCGCGCAACGCGCCGCCGTGTCTCAATCCCCTTCGCGTGGGGGCACACTTACCAACGAATCGGCGCGTTCCGTCAGTCTTATACCATCCAAACGTCTCAATCCCCTTCGCGTGGGGGCACACTTACCAACCTGAAATTGCCGCGTTCTATTGCGAATCCGAAGTTTGTCTCAATCCCCTTCGCGTGGGGGCACACTTACCAACTATATCAATTCAGCTCTCATGCAAGCGATGTACGAAGTCTCAATCCCCTTCGCGTGGGGGCACACTTACCAACGGGGCAGACTACAAAGGTGGCCTTCACGGCAGACGCGTCTCAATCCCCTTCGCGTGGGGGCACACTTACCAACGGAGCCGTCGCCGCGTTCGACCCGAAGCTCGGGGTCTCAATCCCCTTCGCGTGGGGGCACACTTACCAACTCTGGGATGAGTCGGGTGATCGATGTTTACCACTTGTCTCAATCCCCTTCGCGTGGGGGCACACTTACCAACCCGCTGAAGTCGGAGAGGGGTGGCGATGGGTGCCATTGTCTCAATCCCCTTCGCGTGGGGGCACACTTACCAACTCTGCCCAAAATTATGCCCTTGTTTTCAATGGATTGCAAGCCCTTTTTTCCTTACCCCCCATTCCATCCTCCATTTTCCGTCTCGCGGCCCCCGAAACCGCCTTCAAAACCCCACTCAACTCCTTTGTCCTCATGGGCTTTCCCGTTTTTTCCTTACCCCCACCCCCTCCAACCGGTTTTGCCCAATCGCCCCACACTGTTGAAAATACGCTAGATAATGTAGAAATCGCGGTCCACCACCACCTCCGCGTCCCCCAACGTCACCGTCTTCCCGGCGCATTCCGAACACATTTCGAAAACGTGTACCCGGTCCTCGTTTTCCTTCACCAGGCGCTTCACCCGTTCCATCATCCGCAACGCCAGCGCGCCGTCCAGGTTCGCCACGAACACGCTCTCTTCCACCCGGCGCCCGAAGTCCAGTAAACAGTTCGCCAACCGGCTCCGCCGCCCATCGTCGCTTATATCGTAACAGACGACGTACTGCATTCCCCCTCCTTCCCGTCCCCTTCTTCCCCGTACCGGAACGGCGCGAACGGCGCGCCGCCCCGCAATGCGGCCGCCAGCCCTTCCACTTCCATCCGCAGCCGGTCGCGCGGACGGAATCGCGCCGGCGGCCCGCCCTCCGGGGCGCCGGGGGCCGTCCCGCTCCCCAGCATCCACCGCTCGTACTGCTCGAAGTACCGCTTCAAAGCTTTCGGCTTCAGAAACACGCCCGGACGCTCCCCGCCCCCCTCGAAATCCTCCGCCTCGATCACCCGCCGGTTCGCCAGCGTCAGCACCAGCCGGTCCGCCACCGGGTTCCGGAACGGTTCCACTAGGTCCAGCGCCAGCGACGGCCGCCCGTAGTCCACCTGGTGCAGATAACCCAGGTACGGGTCCAGTCCCGCCCCCTCGAGCAGCGCCGCGATCTCCTGCGTCAGCAGCGTGTACGTCAGCGAGAGCAGCGCGTTCAGCGGGTCCGGGGCCGGGTGCTTCAGCCTTCCCTGCCAGGTCATCTCGGACCCGTTGAACTCCATCACGCACTCGAAATACAGCCGCGCGGCGGTCCCTTCGAACCCGTCCAGCGCCGCCACGTTCCCGGCCGTTTCCGCGCCCGCCAGCGCCTCGGCGATCTGCCCGCGCTTGCCCTCGAACGCCTCCGAGACTTCCTTCCTTTTCCGGTACCCCGCCAGCGTCGCCAGTGCGTTGGCCACCTTCGCCCGCACTTGCCCCCGCGCCAGCTCCAGCGCCCGCGCCGCGTCGCGGTACAGGTCGAACTGCGCGATCCGCAGTTCGATGTTGCGGCCGCGCGGCGGGGCCAGCGACCCCCGGTAGTTCCCTTGCCGCGAGAACAGGCTCAGGTTGACCCCCTTTTCGAGCAGCTCCGCCATCGCCTGCGTGGTCACCTGGATGTTGCCGAACAGCAGCACGGTTTCCAGCTTGTGATACGGCAGGTCCAGCAGCACTTCATCTTCTTTTTCCACCAGGAAGCGGTCGCCCGCCTTGCGCAGCACCGCCCCTTGCTCCACCAGGTAGAGATATGACACGGGTTCGCCTTTCCGTTCCGGCTCGGGGCGCGGCGCGCCCTCCGCGCCGCCCGCCCGGCGGAATGCCGCCGACATGGTGTTCTCCGGCGGCGCCATCTCCTCGAACCGCGTCCGCATGGCCGGCGGCAGCGGGCGCGCCATAAACAGGATCTTCCCCTTGGCGCGCTCGTGCTTCCAGGGGACCCAGATGCCCTCCCCTTGGAACAGCGCGCCCAGAAAGCGGAAGCCGTGCTCGAAATCCACGATTTGCGTCTTCTCCCGGTTCAGGTCCAGGTGCAGCGCCGCCAGCCGGCTCTCGGACTCCACCAGCGCCTGTTCCGCGTCCTCCCGCGTGCGCGCCAGCACCACGAAATCGTCGCAGTACCGCACCAGCTTCCGCCCGGATTTCTCCAATTCCCTGTCGAAATCCTCGAGGAAGAAGTTGGCCAGCAGCGGCGAAATCGGCGACCCTTGCGGAAGCCCCTCGTGGATCGCGTGGATGCGCTGCCCGTCCCACATGGCCCCCCGCACCCACTGCCGCACCAGCCCCAGGATCTCCTCGCCCGGCTTCCGGGACGCCAGCCGTTCCAGAAGGGCGTCGTGCGAAACCCGGTCGAAAAAGCTCGCAATGTCCGCGTCGACGACGAAGACGTACCCCAGTTCCCGGCACTTACGGATGCGTGCGATGGCCCGGTCCACCGACCGCCCCGGCCGGTACCCGTAGCTGCACTCCAGGAACTCCTCCTCGAACGACCGCGAGAGATGCCGCGCCACCGCCGTCTGCAGCACCCGGTCCCGCACCGCCGGAACCAGCAGCGTCCGGGTCTTCAGTGGGGCGGCCCTCCTGGTCTGTTGGATAGGGCCTGCGGCCCCCCGGTCCGCTCCCGTGGAGTGGGCCTCCGGCCTGCCATGCCCGCTTTCTTGCGGGCATCCGCCGGCCGGGAGGATGCCGCCGGGAACGGCGGCACGGCAAGCCGGAGACTCGCTCCGCGAAGGCGCGCCGGCGCCCGCGCCGGTTTTTCGGCCTTGCCCCGGTTCCGGGACGCCCGGAACCGGCGGCGTCCGCGCCGGTGGGGCGGACCTCCCGGTCTGCCTTCCGTTTGGGACGCTCGGACCCGGCAGCGCCCCCGCCCCCGGATTCTCCACCCCCAGTAGGGGCCGGGCATGCCCAGCCCAATTCCCCCCAACCCGATTCCCGCCCAGCGTCCGCCCGCCGCCCTTCTCCACCACGATCTTCAACAAAGGAAACGCCCGGTACGTCCCCGTCTTCGCCCGTTCCAGCAGATCCGCGAGCCGCCGCGGCGCCCGCTCCCCGAACGCATGCACCGTAACCCCATCCGCCCCCGCGCACCCCTCGTTCTCGCGCACGCGTTCCCAGGCGGACCAGAGATCGTCGTCACTCAACGGAAGCGGCATGGTGTCACGGAGCCTGCGGTGACGCCCATCTATGCATCGCGGCTAACCGTCCGCTCTCCGCCACAATCCTTGCGGGTCGATTGCGAACCGGCGTCCGTCGGCGCACACGCTTCCGGGCATCCAACACAACTTGGGTGTACGCACGCTCCCCCCGCTGCCCTTCGCGTTCCAATCCCGCCCCCCCACGGCTTCGAGATCTCCTTCGATGCCCGTTATGCCATCCGCGATAAGATACGCCGGCAGATTGGCTGGCCCATCGCTCTCCACCACCGGATCGCGAGGATCGCCTTCAGCACGGCCGGAAACCTCGCCGCAAGGCCCGTAATCGCCAAACATCGCGCCGGCGGGGCTGATCCCGGCCTCGCCGGGCAGCAAGCGCAGCCTTCCCCAACCGTACCGCCGGTCGGCGCCAACCATGCTAAGCGCCAGCGCGGGCCGCAGTCCCTCGGCTGTCTCCGCGTTCCGCGCCAGGGCGTACCCTTCGAAGTGCAGCCGTGCGGCCCCGCCGCCGCTATCCGCGTGCGTGTTCCGGCCGCGCGGCGCCAGGTACTCGGATTCGTGCAGCGCGCCACGCTCGGCCGAGAGTTGCCCAGGCGCCAGGGCCGCCGAAGTCTGCGAGTACACCCACGCCCTCTCTAGGTCGGCCCCCTGCTGGTTCCCATAGACCAGCCCTTGGTCCACAAGATATCCGGGCCGGAACCCGCCACCCGCGATAGAAGGGTCGAGTGCGGGATAGAAATTGGTGAACCGCAGCGACGCGTTCACGTACTCGGTTGCGCGTTTGTAGGCGTCGGCAACGGACTCGCCATCCCGGCGCCGCGCCGTGTTGGCGATCGCCGCGCCCCAGAAGTTGCGCGCCGGTATCCAGTAGCGCGTCCGCTGGATGAGGCCCAGTTCGTGCCAGCCGATGTGTATGGGGCTTTCGGCCGCGAAAACCAGCCTCCAAAGGCTCCACGCGCCCGGTTCGCCGTTCACGCCCGCGCTCCTTCCGCCGCCCCGCGCCGGGGCCGGGTCCGGTCCTCAAGGCATTTGGCGTGATAGCGCGCGTAGGTCAGCGCCTGCATCAGCAGCTTACGCGCCACCAGCAGCCGGTCCAGGTCCATGGCCAAGTCCGCCATGACGCGCAGTCTTTCCGGGTTCGTCATACGTTCCGAGCTCTCCACCTGAAGTTCGCGGTGAAGAAGCGCGAACAGCCATTCGGCGATGTACGCGGCGGGCGGGTTCTGCGAAGCCAGGTAAAGGAACAGCGCATACGGGCCGGCCTGGGACAGCACGGCCATCGCGTTGCCGATGAGCTTCTCCACCTCCTGGCGGGGCCGGCGCTCGTTGGCAAACCTCGCGCCAAGTTCGTTGGCGGCGCGCGCGGCCGCCAGATCCAAGTCAATCCCCGGCATTATCGCGCCTCCAGCGGGAGAACCCGCATACGCCCCATTCCCCGCGTGTTCGCGCCGCCGATGCCGGCGTACTCCACGATCCGCAGGCCCGTTTCCACGTGGCCCGCCACCTGCGCGCGCGTGAAACCGACGTCTCCCCCTCCATGGTTCCTTTGGGGCGGAACGGAGAAGAGCAGGGGATCCAGGTACGTCGCCTGGAAAAACAGGACCGTCGAGCGCGGGATCGCTTCGGCCGTGAAAAGGGCGCCATGGGCCGCGGCTCCCGTCTCCGGCGAGATGGACACCGAAGTCCTCACCTCCAACTGGTCTTCCACCAGCACCGGGAAGCGCGCGTCCGAAACCATGGCCAGGCGCTCGCACACGGGCTTCAGGCAGCGGATTTCGCCGAGCGTGCAACTCCTTTCGCTGTCGGCCATAACCCACCCCGCCGGCGCCGGCAACTCGGGCGGGCGCGCAACCCTGGGTAGATAGAGCCAACCCAGGTTGACTCGCGTATCCGGAAAGTCCAAACCCATACCCATGGCGCCGTCCCCGATCGCAGTGTTGTATTGCAGCCAGTCCACCTCCGCATCGCCCGGCCGGCAGCCGGCGTCGTAAAGCGCGGAAGGTGAAGTGACCCACAGCGGCCCCATAGCCGAGGGAACGGGGAAGAACAGGATGCGTGCGTCGCTGAATTGCGCCAAGCCCTGGAAACTGGCCTCGGGCTTGGCGAAACCGTACGCCATGCAGACCGCGCAATCCGTCCGGCCGCAGTGAGCGGAGCCGTCTTCGCCGCCCTTGCCGGCGCAGCCGGGGTAGTTGCCGCTTTGAATCGCCGTGTAGGCCCGCGCGACGCCCGCCAAGCTCGACCCGGGTATCTTCGGCAATCCCGTCCCCGGTTCCCGTACAATCGTGTTATCTACCCTGCCCAGCCGGAACTCCCCCGTCCCTACGTGGATCGGATCCAGGGCCTGGGCCAGGTACGTCCGCACCGTGTAGCCTATCGCCGCCGCTGCTGCTGCCATCTTGATTTCCTCTCTCCTCCAGCCGATCCTTGAGGATCCGGAGGTACAAATCCAAAGTCCGGAACAGGAAGCCGGAACGGGCCGCTTCCAACACCGCTTCCCGCGCTTCCCCCTTGAAGAACCGCCCCGCCAGGCTGCCGGCCAGCCCGATTGCTGCGTCGCGGCCTTCCTCCGTCCGCCACGCCTCCAGCCGCGACCTCAGCAGAAACTCAAAATTGCGGGTTCCCGAATCGGTCGCTTTCCATTCGCGCAGAAGATTCCAAAGCCCGGTCATCTTGCCGTCCAGATCGTCCAGCAAAACCGGCCCCGAGTACGGGCCGCCGCGCATGCTCCGTAGCGCCGTGGGCGCCTTGGCCAGATCCGGGGCACGGGCACGCCAATTCCCGTCGAGCGCGACCCGAAAACGGTCCGCCGAAGCCCCCAGAAACTCGCAATCGAACAGGTTCGGCCAGAAGACGGCATCGTCCACGTCGCCCGCCTCCGAGATGTGGATCAGGTGCCGGAACGGATCGGACGAGGTCCGGAAGTACGAAGCCTTGTCGGCGTGCGGATTCACTGTCGCCACGTACGGATGATGCCAGTCGGTATCTCCTTCGCCGAGGCTGGCCTTCCACTCGGCAGGCGGAAGATGCAGGCGGCCCGTCAAGGGCTTTTCGCTCTGGAGATCCGCGAAATTCCCGTTCATGCGCCGGGCCGCGTCCAGCGCCGCGAACATCGGCGTGTGCTCCTGAAAGAACACCAGGCCAATTGAGAAGGGCAGCCGGCCGTACACCTTGCCGAACTCCTCCAGGTACCGGGCATACAGCTCACTTGCCACGGTGACGGCCTTCTTCGCCGGTACGATGGCCAAAAGCAGGTTCGGCGAGGCGGAGATGACGCGGAAGGGGTAGTAGGCGTCGGCCTTCTTACCGGGCGCCGTGCTGGCCACGCCCTCGTCGATAACCTCGTTGGCATCTTGGTCGATGATCTCTAGGCGGTCGCCCTTGTGGCAGTCGAAGTCCAGTCCCCGCTCACCGGCAAGCCACAGGCGGTGCTCATCGCGCTCGTAGACGGCCTCGCATTCGCGGCCTCCCAACCGTACGATGCACGCCTGATGATCGTCAAGCTTGACGCCGCGCTCCAGTTGGACCCATCGCCGCGGTTGGGGCCCGAGTCCTTCCAATCGCGCGAGCCACGGGGTTTCATCTTCGTTTCCGAACTGCCCATACGCCGCGGGTCCGGCGCCCACCACCTTGAAGAACTCCTCGGTAGTTTCCCACGCGTCCAGCACCGAAGACGGCGTCGGCGATTTCGCGCAGACGATGTGCAACAAATCGCCGTCGTCCTGGACCGCGCCGCGAAACTCGTCCCGGTACTCCGCAAGTTCGGCGTCCCAATCCTGGTTCGCCCTGTCAATACTCCGGTTCAGCGCGATCCCGCCCTTCTTGCTTTCGTCCGTGACGATATCCCGCCCGTACAGAAAGAGCCAGTCGGCGGCGTCGGCTGTACCGCGCGTGGGGGTGCCCTTGTACCCACGTAGAGCCTGAAACTCCCCGAGCATTCGTGTGTAGGTGGTCGCGCCTCTCGTCGCCAGCCAGGCCCCGCGCAACGCGCGGTCGTCGTCCAGATCAGGAATCTTCACGCCTGGCGAAGTCTCCCGGAGGGCCGCCAGAGTGTCGTCAATGAGCTGCGCCTGCGTGACGAACGTTGTCCGGATCATTTTGCCGCTCAGCCAAGGGCGGAGTTCGAACCGCGCCGCCAACAACGCCGCCCGGCCGTTCTCGGCAATCTCCGAGATCAGCGGCGTCTGCGCGGGGCCCGCATTCCGATTGAACCCCTCGGTATGCTGGCGCCGCCGGTCCAGGCACTCGTTGCACACGCGGCGGCCGGCGTCGTGCTTGGCCGGGCGCATTCGGCAAATCGCGCAAATCGAGGCGTTCCGCGGCCAACGCGCCGCGGCGAACCGCTCCGCGATGAGGTTTGGCCGGGCACGCGTTTCAATGGGACGCCCGGGCCAGTCTCTGGCAAGGTCATCCGCGGGCGCTTTCCTTTCCGCGGCAGGCTCGGCAAACGGGATATTGCGCAACTCGCGCAGTTTCTCGAGCGCCGAAACGATCTTGGTAAGGCTCCCCGTAACCTGCGTGAGGTAAAAGTGCGGCGCCAACTCACCCTTTGATGCCTCGCTTGCGGTGGCCGCCGCCTCGCCGCCGAATTTCTCCTGGAATTCCCTGGCTGCGCCATCGGCAAATGGCGGCGCCAGGAACACCAAGGAATCGTCGTCCTGGTACACGCAATTCGCGCACGGGTATTCCCACTCCACCAGCCGCCGGACCTGCCTGGCCACGTCCTTCAGTACGTGGCGCCGCCCCAGAATATCGCCGATGCGGTGGCTTTGCGAAAGGTAGCGCCAGGAATCGAATCCCACGCCCCAGAGCCGGAACTGGGCCCACCTCATCCGTTCGTCCTCGGCAAGCGGCCCTATTCCGGCGTCGTCCGGCGCCGCCCTCAACACCTCTAATGCGTGCAGCGCCTTGGCCAGGCTCGCCACGGAATACGTGTGCTCCCAAAGCGAGGTATCGTTGCTGGGGCGTGTCGTATCCGCCATGGCCGGTTCGAAGTACTTTCGGATCGTGTCCCGGATACTTATGAACTCGATATCGCCGATGCCCTCCGGCGCGGCCTTTCGCGTTCCGTCTGGCAGTTCGTAGAATGGCTTGAACTTCTCGTCCAGTTCTTTGTACAACGCCGTGCGGGCGCTTTCCAGTATTTCGGGAAACACGCGCATGCGCTCGCCCTCGTATCCGAATACGTTGCTCCGGAACCGGGGCCACGCATCGCCGGTAGTTCCGGCTGGCGGCTTTTGCTCGCAACCAAAAAGGGGGTTATTGCGGTCGATGCGGCTGTCGGATCCGTCGCCGCGCTTCAACAAGTACAGGAGTTGGTGCCCATCCCAGGTCTGGTCGGAGATATGGCCATGCGCCGCGTCTTGGGCGCTCAGGCGTCCCTCGAGACTCCGTTTAACCGGGATCTCGTCTCCAAAGAACTTCCGCAGATCCGAGAACTTGGCGGCGCCGCCCCCGGCGCGCACCTCGAACAGAGGGTCCCGATTGAACCAGCACTGGTCGTGCGGATCCCTGTCCGCGTATCCGCGCTCCTTCTGCTGCCACGTGGCCCGGTATTCGAGAAACTGCGCGCTCAATTTCCCGATGTCGTGCAGCAAGCCGCAAATTTCCCACCACAGAATTTCGCCCCGGTACTCCTTCAGCCGCTCGAAATCCATCATCGGACAACCTCCTCGGGGCGGTCCAGGGATAGCAGTTCCTCGATTGAAGCTTCCGACGCGCAGCGTCCGAGAGGTCCCCAGCTCTGCAACCGCAGGTTCTTAATCGTGGGGCCGGCCAATCCGTGCCCGCTGGTCTTCTTCGCGCCGAAGCCGCTCAGCCGGAGCATCCGGTACAACGCCTCTCCAATCAACCGCCAGTCGCGCGCCATGGCCGCATCGAGTCCGTCCGGCTCCTCCACACAGAAAGCGAAATAGAACAGGCTCATGCGAGCCGTGGAGCCGGCGGGTACCGTTTCGAACTCGATGGGTTGCGTCCCGGCCCGAGTCCGCCGGTCCCGCGGATTGATCACTTCCACGTCGATCGCCTCGAAGTACGACGGAAGGCAATGCAGCCGGCCCCGCCGCCTCAGATCGTCGCCGCTCTCGGGGATCTCGGAGTCATGCAGGTAATGGTCCAGGAATCCCCGCAAAGCGTGCACGCGGGGGTCCGGCGGGTCGCCTGTTTGGGGGTCCCAGCCCTCGTCCACCACTTTCTCGTCCCCGAAAATCTCGCGCAGCGCCTGGCGCTCGGCGCGAAGTTCCTCCGCGGACTGCTCCCTCAGAAACAGATTCTCAACAGCCGCCGCTCGCAGGGCGCCTTTCCAACTCGATCCCGATACCATGGGCGTCCGGAACAGCCGGTCCTTGCGGACCGGGTTGTCGATTGGGTAGAACGGTTCGTCGTCGCGCGTGATCAGCGGCTTCTCGAGCGTGAAATCGAATTCCAGCAGGACGGCGCATTCGGGGAGCGAATCGAGCGCCGACTCCTGAAAACAGACCAAATCCAGTTCGCGCAGCGTCGCCAGTCCCTGTCTGGCGACCAACTCCAGCGCCGGCGAGCCATGGCGGGTCTTCCCGCGGTGTGCATACTGCCGGTGCCGTTCCTTCGCAACGGGTTTGCCGGAAGCGCGTGTGCCGAGGGACTCGGTCCGGGCAGCCCCCGGCAACTTCCGGCACTCGCCGCCATGGACCAGTAGGAGTTGGTAGTCCGGCCCCAGTTTCCCCTCCGCCGCTTGCCGGTCGTATTCCCGAAGTGCGGTGTCCTCCAGCGTGGCGAAGAAGTCGTACGGAATTCCGCTCATTGGCCTACCTCCGGAACCTGCTGGGCGCCACGGAATCTGCCGAGAATATGGCTGGCGATAACCTCGGCCACTCCGACCGCGTTTTCCACATCGCCCCATATTTTCAAGTAGTAGGGGCCTTTCGGCTGGACGCGGAACAAGTGGCTGACGTGGATTCGCGAAGCCCATGCGTCGGAACCTTCCACCTGCCCGCACATCAGGGCCGTACGGTCGCGCCCGTACTCCTCCCTGAGAGCGGGCCGCATCCCTCTGTTCATTCCCTGGCCGCTGAAAGGGTTCTTGGATTCGTACTTGTAGCGAATGTCGAATGAGCAGGGGATGTAGGACTGGTCGTAACCTGCCGGAGGGTCGCCGGCGTTCTCCGCGGCCGCGTATGGGTGGGCTGTCAACCGGAATTTCAAGGAGAAGAAGCGCGAGGCGTCCAAGGTGAACAGATCCCGCTCCTCCAAGCGTCGCGCTGAAGACTCCATGCCGCCGAGATCCCGCTTGCCCTGCGCGCAGAGTTCGCCCCAATCGGTCGGAGATCTGCCGTCCTCCGCGGTGCCGAGGATCGCGATCTGCCCGAAGCCGTGCTGCGTCTTAGCTCCGATACCCCCCTCGCGGCTCATCGTATCTATCAGAAATGCCAGCTTGGAGAGCACGCTCCTTGCCTCGTGCGGCCGCACCCGGAGCGTGAGGGTGAACGGCTGTGAACTCCACAAAGCCTGCACCGCGAACCTGAACCGCACGTCCCGCCCCGCCCCGGTCTTACATCCGCCCGTATCTTCCCCGCCGAATATGTTCCACAGCCAATTGCCGCTGATCGGCCGCACTGCCTTGCTCAGCCGGAAGAACACCGGCGTGGGCGCGAGGCCGGACAAGTCAAGCCGGAATCGCCGGGCCCGGTCCGTTGCGCCGAACAGCCGGCAGGCCTCGCAGAGTTGTTCGCCGCGGCAGCCTTGTCCTTCCAACGGCAGGCAGGCGTACTGCCCATATTTCCGCAGCAGCCCCTCGTACCAGAAGCGCATCGAGCCGAGAATGCCGGTCTCCTGGCACCTCCGGCTGTCGCGGTCGATATCGCCCGTCCAAATCGGCGTCAACGCCCGGACATTAAGCCGCAGCGCCCCTTTGTCTGGTGCGGCTTTGTTGGGCGATGTCGCGCTGAGCTGAGAAGTATTCATTAGCAGCCTCGTATACCGCGCTATCCGGCGCGAAGCGTTTCAACAGCAACTCCTCCGCGAGCGGGTAGCACCACTGGGCCAATGCTCTCACCGCTAAACGAATTGAGTCGCTTGCGTCCTTAATGCGTTCACGCGCCTCACCCCTGCGGGCGGCGCGGAGATCCTGGTCTAGTTCCGGGAAGATTCGAAACAAGCTCTTGCAAAGGGCGAACGACCCCTCCCGCTTTGTCAGCTCCGTGAGGATTAGCACGCGCCACCCGCCGCCCATCTCGTGGGCCGCGCCAATCAATTCAGCGGTTGCCGGTTCGCTTGGCCAGCTCCGCAAGGGCACAAAACACGCCCACATCATTTGGTCCGCGGGTCTCTGCTGAGCGGGGTTTTCGTCAAACTGCCGCCGGGGGTCGTAATGGTACGCGCGCACCAGCGCCTCGCGCAGCGCGCCGAAATCGGCCGGATCGCACGCGTAGTGGCCGAACGCCGCGGCGCACGCGGCCCGGACATCCACGCAACGGTCCGTCGTCATCAGGGTCTTCAGTTTCCGCTTAGCTTCCTCAGTTTCCCTGCCAAGCCTGCTGGAGGCGGTCGCGAGCAGTTCGGCGGCGGCTATTCGCACTTCCCCTGGGCTAGCGTCCTTCAGACAGCCAACCAGTTTGTCCCATAGCCCTTCCAACGGCGCCTCGTACACCCCTAGCATCCACAAAAACGCGCATTTCTGGGCGGGCGAGCAGACCTCCAACAGCTTTCCAAGACCGTCGCAGTCTTCGTTTGCCGGGAACCGCGATGCCAGCAGAAGATGTTGTAGGGCCGCCTTCCGGCGGGCGGTGTCCCACCGGGACAGATCGAACTTGGCCCCGTCCGGCTGCGTTTGGCTCAACCGGTCGCACCGCAACCACTCCTCCGCCACGCCGACTTGCCCGCCTATGGAAGACCGCTTGAGAAGATTGAAGCCCAGTCCGGGGCGAAGCAGCATCAGAAGCAATCCGCCTGGATAGAACACCCGGTACACGGCCAAGGCCAAGGCTGCCGCGAGGAGGCCCGCCAGCGCCACAAGCCAAAAACTCCGCGTAGCCGCGCTGACAACTCCGACCACAAACGTGATGGCGATGCTCAATGCGGTTCCCGGCCCGTGCTCGTTGCCCCATTCGTACGGACTCATTTCCTTTCCCTTTGCGCGATCCTGCTCAACCCGCCGTTCTGGTCTCCGTCGGCGGACTTAAACCGGGCTGCTCGGCCTTGGTTCGATTGCCGTCTCACGCCTCCCGTCCAAATCGGCGTGATCGTCTCGCACTCCAGAGTCATGCTGCCCCTCCGGCCCCCGGTGCCTTGGTGCCCGCCTCCGCCGCCTCCCAGAGACTCTCCCACTCCTCCGCGAAATGGTCGAAAAGACTCCATTTGTCCTGTTTCCGCCTGAAAACCGCCACGGGAGCCTCCAATCCGTTCTCGCCCTTCCGCAGAAGTCCCAGGTAAAGAAGGTTGCCATCCACTTGGTACATCCACTCCCGGAGCTTCTCGCGATGGAGCCGGACCTCGATGTGAGTTGCGCTGTCCGGAAGCGCCGAGAGCAGCCTGCATGTCGAGCGGATGGCCATTCTGACGCCCGCCACCGCGTCGTCGATTCGCCGCCTCTCCTCCGGGCTGAGGTTCTGTTGGAACAAGCCGGTCTGGTATCGCGCCTGAAACTCCAGCACCTCCACAGCGCTCGGGTCCGTCAGAAGAATCCGGATCCGGACCCCGGCTGGAGGCTGGCTTTCGTACCACTGCCGGAACTGCGGAAACGCCGAGGCGAAACTGATCCCCAGGTAGCAGTACTGTTTCCGAACCCCGGCTAGGACCTCCCGATTCGACTCCGTTGGGAAACGCTCGAAATACCGGCTGACGCCCGAAAACAGCGCGGAAAGCCGGTCTCTCTTGAGTTCGAACCAGAGCGAAACGACGAATAACACACACCCGGCGCAGAGTAGAATGGTTCTCGCGTTGCGCTCCAGAAGAGCAGCCGCCGCAACGATGCTGGCGATCCCGGCGACCACCGAGATCCATTTGAGCGTGCGCAACTCGGTGTAATCCAAGTCAGGCCTCCTTCGAACTCTTCCAGGGCAACCCCGCGCTCGGTCCGAGCGACTATAACATGTGGCTGAATCCGGGACAACCGGGAGTCCACCCCACCCAGTCCCGTGCCGCTCGGAACTGCGACGCGAATGTGATCGAACTCTCCGATCTGCCGTGCCCGCTTCGGCGCGGCGCCCGCATCCGCCCCATGCGCTGCTGTAAGCCCTGCACCTGGCTCTCGCTGAGGTCCGACGGCAAGGCCGGCGCGCCAGACTGGGCAGCCCGCCGATATCGCTGACCAGTCCGTCTCCAGTCTTCTTACTTCTGTCTCCTGTCTTCTTGCCCCCTCACACAATCCTCCCCTTCCGCTCCTCTCCCGCCCCGCGCCATCGCTCATCCCCGCTCAGCCCGCCCGGATAACTCTTCAGCGCCGCCCAGCACGCCAGCGCCACCGCGAATACCAGATCGTCGTGCGTCCCTTCCCGCCACGCGCCGTATTGCTCCCGTCCCGCGCCGCTCACCTTCACCCGCATCTCCGCCATCTCGGCCGCCAGCGCCGGGCCGTGCTTCAGCCCGCCCGCGATTTGCAGCCCCCCCGTCTGCAGCAGCACCTGCAATCCCGTGATCAGGTCGCGCTTCGGCACGCGGTAGTATCCCGCCTCGTGGCTCTCCCTCTCGCCCCCCGTGATCGTCGCCGCCAGGATCGTGCATCCCGGCCGCGCCTTCCGCAGTAAGTCCACCACTGGCCGGCCTACGCCCGTCGCGTCCACCGCCATCTGGCAGCGCCCCGCCAGTTCCCTCGACCGCGCCACTTGAACCACCCGCTCCACCACTTCCGGGTACGGCGTCCCCAACGGCGCGCGCTCCAGGTACCGCAGCCGCAAGGCCGCCACCTTGCGCCATGCGTACATCGCCGGGTCCCACCCGCCCGTCAGCTCCGCCCGTTCCACCGCCGCGATCGCCGTGAAGTCCTTTGCCTGTCCCAGGTCTACCCCTACGAAGTACCGGTTCATATTATTAGTGGGGCGGACCTCCCGGTCTGCCTTTTCTTAGTGGGGCGGACGCTTTCGTCTGCCGATTCGCCGGCTTGTTGCCGCCGCTCCCCGCTCACTCTACCCAATCTCCAGGGGATCCACGTCGTAGGTGATCGCCCGCTCCACCAGTTCCCGCTCGAATACTCCGCTCACGGCGTCTTGAAACTCGCACAGGTACTCCTGCCGGAACCAGCGTTCCCCCATCGTCGCCCGCTCCTCCTCCAGGAACTCGGGCCGGATCCTCGGGCATTCCAGCGCCGTCGCCTGGATCCGTTCCCATTCCGGCCCGCCGTTGGCCCACGCATCGTAGAAGAATCCTCGCTTCCCGAAGGGCGTGCTCATCAGCCACAGCGCCCCATCGCTCACCGCCAGCATCGGCCGCAGCGCCATGTAAAGGTCGTCGCTCACGCGCGCCGCTTCGTCCACCAGCAGCAGCGACACCGCCGAGAACCCCCGCACCGTCGCCTCGTTCCCCGGCAGCCCGACGATCCGCGATTCGTTCGGGAACACCAGCGAGATCTGGTTGTCCCCATCGCCCTTCGGCCGGATTCCCAGCTTCCGCGCGAACTCGCTCGCCTTGCGCAGGAACTCGCCGCTCTGCCGCCCGCTCGGGCTTACCACCAGCGTCAGGCTTCCCGCCGCCGTCGATGCCCAATGCGCCGCTTTCGCCGCCGTCACCGTCGATTTGCCCCACTGCCTGGAACAATTCAACAGCCCCCGCTTGCTCCCCGTCCGAAGCGCGCGCGCCTGCATCGCGTCCGGCGTAAATCCCAATTTCTCTCTGATCCATTCAGCCGGATCCTCCGCCTGTGTTCCCAAGCGGTCCGGCAGCCGGAATTCCCCTCCGGTCGGCAACGTATTCCACATCCTGATTCAATGTTAGTACGCAGCCGCATAGTTTCAGGCCTCAAAACCTGAATACCAGGCCCAGAAACCGAACTATAAATCCTTTCCCTTCAGATAGTTCGACGCTTTCTTCGTTTTCCCGATTTCTCTTGTGACCGCCCCGCCAGTGGGGCGGACCTCCTGGTCTGCCTTCTTCGCACCAAAACCCGTTCACAACAAACTTCGTCACTGGAATCAATAACTTAACCTGTTTCCCGAACGCCTCGTGTTTTATCCTGGAGTTAGGAGTATTTATGTCATCACTCAGACGAATCATCGCTTCGCGGGCCAATGGCGCCCGCTCCCGCGGCCCTGTCACGGCCGGCGGCAAACAGACCTCTTCTCAGTATGTATCAGCGCTCCTTGCAAAACCTGCTGCTCATGCGCCTGTCCGAACCGCCCGACCCGGTCGATCCCTCTTTCTCCGAACTGGACACCCTCGATATGCCAAACGAACCCAATCCCATTTCCGAACACCTGGCACCCCCGGAGATACCAAACGAACCCAGTCCCATTTCCGAACACCTGGCGCCCCCGGAGATACCAAACGAACCCAATCCCATTTCCGGACACTTGGCGCCCCTCGATATACCAAACGAACCTAATCCCATTTCCGAACACTTGGCGCCCCTCGATATACCAAACGAACCTAATCCCATTTCCGGACAGTAGGCCGGTCGGACGGGCGGGGGCCCCGCGCGGCGGGCCGCCCTCGCCCGCGTGCGCCGCACGGATACACTGAGGCATATCGGATTCCTCCCAAATTCAGGAGCCGCTCTGCCCGTTGCTTGTAAGTTATAGAAGAATTGGGTACTCTGAATGCAGAACTCGGAATCCGCCACGGCATCAAACGTGCAGCACGCTGGTGGGGAATTTTGTCCCGCCGGCGGATAACGGACAGACGCTATGTTTCAGGAGCTCAGGTTCCAACTCTCGACCGCAATTCTGACGATCCTGACGCTTGCCGCCAGCGTGGCTGCCGTCATCAACTTCGAGCAGCAGCAGAGATTCCGGCTGCCCCAGGATGGCGTGATCTGGGTGGACCGCGCCGGGGGAGTGGACGCGCTCTATGTGGCGCCGGGCAGCAGCGGCGCCAAAGCCGCCATCCACCAGGGCGACCGGTTGCGGAGCATTGACGGGCTCGCCATCCCGAACGCCGCCAAAGTCGCGCAAGTCCTCGCCAGAATAGGCTCGTGGGCGAAGGCCGATTACGTCCTCAACCGCGGGGGGGTGGACTTGCCGGCCTCCACGGTGATCGTCGAGGAGGCCCCGCGCGACCGCGCCCTCCTCTATCAGTACCTGGCCGGACTCGCGTACCTGGTCATCGGGCTGTTTGTCTATTTCCGGCGCGGCGGCGCGCAGAAGGCCCGGCACTTCTACATCCTGTGCCTGGCATCCTTCGTTTTCTTCTGCTTTCATTACACGGGTAAGCTGAACGGCTTCGATAAGATCGTCTACTTCGGCAATGTAGCCGCCGGCCTGCTGGCCCCCACCGTGTTCCTCCATTTCTGCGTGACTTTCCCGGAACCGCGCAAGTGGATGCGCGGCCGATTCCGCGCGGCGCTGCTGTACCTCCCGGCGTCGTTATTGTTCCTGCTCTATCTGGCCTTCGCGTCCCGCGCCTTGAGGGCCTCGATCTCCATGGTGGAGCTGAGCTGGATCCTCGACCGCGGTTGGGTGGCCTGTGCGACGCTCCCCTATATCGCCGGCGGCATCGCGCTGGCGCGCGAGTTCCGCTTGACGGAAGACCCGATCGTGCGCCAGCAGATCAAGTGGCTGCGCAACGGCGCCCTGGTGGGGTCGCTTCCGTTTGCGATTTTCTACGCCCTGCCTTATTCCATGGGGGTGATTCCGAACGAGGCCATGAAGATGTCGGTCCTCTCCATGGTGCTGATTCCGCTCACCCTGGCATACGCCATCGCGCGGTACCGCCTCATGGACGTAGACATCCTCTTCCGCCGCGGCTACGCCTACACGCTCGCCACGCTGTGCGTAATGGCCGGCTTCTATGGCATCGTCTTTTCGCTGGGGAATCAGGTCCAGAAGTACTATAAGGATCTCGGCAATCTTGGGCTGACGGCCGTCGTCCTGGTCGCGGCGTTTCTGTTTCAGCCGATCCGCAACTGGATCCAGGAGCGCCTGGACCGCTACTTCTACCGCGACCGCTACGACTACCGGCGCACGCTCGTCGAGTTCGCGCGCGAGTTGAGCTACGAGACCAACCTCGACGCCATGCTGACGGCGGTTGGAGACCGCCTGCTCGAAACGCTTTCTATAAGGGGCTTGGCGTTCTTCCTGGCGGAAGTGGGGCCCGAAGGCCCCGGCTTCCGTTTGTATAAGGCCATGGGTTCCAACCCCCGGCTGACGCGCTCCGGCCAGGACGAACTGGACCTCAGCTTTCTGACCGGGAAGCTATTCGAACCGTATTTGTTCTTCGAGCGCACGCGCCGCCTGCTGGATGCCGTCTCGCGTTCCTGGCCCGCTTCGGTCCAGCGCGCCATTGCCGACCTCGATCTGACCTACTATATCCCCTGCGCGGTCCGCGGCCGGATTATCGCCTACATGGGCGTGAGCCGGAACGCGGATGGCGACTATCTTTCCAGCGCGGATCTGGAGCTGCTGATGACGCTGTCCGGGTCCGTGGGGATCGCCATCGAAAACGCCTCGCTCTACCGGTCCCTGCAACGCAAGGTGGAGGAATACGAGCGCCTGAAGGAGTTCAGCGAGAACATCGTCGAATCCATAAATGTAGGCATCCTGGCGGCCGACCTGGACGACCGCGTCGAGAGCTGGAATTCCCAGATCGAGAGTCTCACGGCGATCTCCCGCGAGCGCGCGGTGGGAGAGCGGCTTCAGGATCTGTTCCCCGCGGAGCTGGCCGGGCAGTTCGACCGCGTGCGCGGCGAGACTGGAATCCACCACATCTACAAGTTCGTGCTGAAGCCGGCGGCGGCCGGCGGCGGCAATGGGAAGGGCAATGGCAACGGCGTCCCGGCCGCATTTCGCGAGGCCACGCTGAACATCGCCATCGCGCCGCTGGTCTCCAAGGATCAGCGGCGCATCGGCCGCTTGATCATCTTCGACGACGTGACCGACCGGACCGAACTCGAGCAGCGCCTGATGCAGGCGGACAAGCTCTCCAGCATCGGTCTGCTCGCGGCCGGCGTGGCCCACGAGGTCAACACGCCGCTCGCGGTGATCTCCACCTACGCCCAAATGCTCGCCAAGCAGGTGGCCGGCGATTCGCAAAAATCCCTGATACTGGACAAGATCGCCAAACAAACGTTCCGCGCCAGCGAAATCGTGAATTCCCTCCTCAACTTCTCGCGCACTTCCACCACGTCCTTCGGAGCCGTGAGTCTGAATAAGGTCATCCAGGAGACGCTGTCGCTGGTCGAGCACCAGCTTCAGAAAGCCGGCGTCGAGGTCGAGACCGGTCTCGATCCGAACCTGCGGCCCGTCCATGGCAACCCCGGCAAACTGCAGCAGGTTTTCCTCAACCTGTTCCTGAACGCTCGCGACGCCATGCCGTCGGGCGGGCGCCTCGAAGTGCGCGCATGGGCGGAAGGCTCCGGCGCCAGGGTTGAAGTGGCCGACACCGGCCATGGCATCGCGCCGGAGCACCTTCATCGCATCTACGACCCCTTCTTTACCACCAAGGCGGTCCGTCAGGGCACGGGCCTCGGGCTTTCGGTGACTTACGGTATCATTCAAGAACACGGCGGTTCCATCGAAGTCTCCAATCAGCGGACCGGCGGCGCCACGTTCCGGATCGGGCTTCCCTTCGCCGTGGCCGGCGCGGCCAGGGAGCCGGTGAATGCCGCTTGAAATGACCGCCTCTCCTTCCGCGGAAGCGCAAAACAAAGGCAGCGTGTTGGTGGTCGACGACGAGCTCGACATCCGCGAGGGCCTCGACATGCTCTTGACCGGCGCGGGTTACGCCGTCGACCTGGCTCAGAACGGACTCGAAGGCATCCGGAAGATGGGGGCCCGCGGCTACGACCTCGTGCTGCTCGACCTGATGATGCCGGGCCTCGACGGAATGCAGGTGCTCCAGGACGTGCGCCAGCGCGACACCGAAACCCCCATCTTCATGATCACCGCCTACGGTTCGGTGGAAGCCGCCGTGGAAGCGTTGAAGAACGGGGCCAGCGACTACTTCTCCAAGCCCTGGGACAACGAGAAGTTGCTCATCGAGATCGACCGCATGATCGCGCGGCGGCGTCTCGAATACGAAAACGTCCATTTGAAGCGGGCGCTGGTCGAACGCTACAGCTTCCCCAACATTATCGGCAAGAGCGAGCGCATGGTGCGCATGCTGGATCTGGTCGGCCAGGTGGCTTCGGCGCGTTCCACCATCCTGATTACCGGCGAGACGGGCACCGGCAAGGAGCTTGTCGCCAAGGCCATCCACGCCAACTCGCCGCGCGCCGCCCATCTCTTCGTGGCTGTCAACAGCGGTTCGCTGCCGCCCGACTTGCTGGAATCGACTCTGTTCGGCCACGTGCGCGGGGCCTTCACCAGCGCCGTCCAATCCAAGAAGGGATACTTTGAAGTCGCCGACCGCGGCACGATCTTCTTCGACGAGGTCGGCACCATCGGCCCCGAAACGCAGATCAAGCTCCTGCGCGTCATTCAGGAAAAGGAGTTCACGCCGCTGGGCGCTACCGAGCCGGTCAAGGTGGACGTCCGCATTCTGGCCGCCACCAACGCCGACCTGTTCCAACTGGTGAAGGACGGCAAGTTCCGCGAGGACCTCTACTACCGGCTCGACGTGATCAAGATCGCGCTGCCGCCCCTGCGCGAGCGCAAGGAGGACATTCCCCTGCTCGCGGCGCATTTCTTCGATTATTACTGCCGCGAGAACAACAAGTTCTTGGATTCCGCCGGCCACGCCGTCCTGCGTTTCTCGCCCGACGCCTTGCAGATCCTCATGGAGCACGCCTGGCCGGGCAACGTGCGCGAGTTGGAGAACGTGGTGGAGCGCGCGGTGGTTTTGGCGGCCGAGCCGGTCGCGCCGGTGGAAGTGCTTCCCGACGCCCTCCTCCAGGCCAACGGCATCCGCCTGACTCGCGGCGAAGGCGGCCCGCTCCCTCCGGACGCGTCCCTGTTCGAGATCGTGAACGACTACGAACGCCAGATCATTTCCCAGCGTCTCGAACAGTGCAACTGGAGCCAGACGGAGACCGCCGAGAGCCTGCACGTCCCGCTTTCCACGCTGAACCAGAAGATCAAGCGCCTGGACGTCAAGATCCGCAAACGAGGCGAAGCGTAGTTCTTCGACAGGCGACCCGCGCGGCGGCGCGTCGTTTGCCGGCGATCGGAGGGATGCGCCGGATCATGCCGCCTTGGGCCCGGTCAGCTCCCGAATCTGCTCGACAGCCTGCGCCAGACTCGTGAGCAATCGGTCCGGCGGGGTTCGTTCGAAACGCGCCTTGGCCTTCTCCGCATCGCCGCTGAATCCCCAGACTCCGATTACAAGCTTGGGCTTGGGAAAGCGTTCCCGAATCAGTTTGCACAGCGTCCGCGCGGGCGTGAAGGCATAAGGCGGCAATGCGGAGATGCAGATGACGTCGTCCTGTCTTACCTCGAGGAACGCCAGCATCTCCACGGGGGAAGCGTGGGCGATCGGAAGAGACAGAGCCGCGTGGCCGGCCTGCTCCAGGAGTTGCGCCAGCATAGCGGCGACGACCTCATCGGCCCGATCGTTCGCGGGAATGCAGATTATCCTGGCGCCGGCGCGCTCCGCCTGGCCCGATTCCGCCGCGGCATCTTCGGCCTGGGATGAATCGTGCGCCAGTCGGCGCTCCGAAAGCTCGGCGATCATTTCGTTGATGCTGAGAAAGAAAAACTCCTCCCTGGCTGTGTCAATCGCCCCTTTGTGGCGATCCTGCTCGGCCAGGCTCAAAGCGGGTACGAGCACCGAATCGTATAGCTCCACCAGGGGCTTTTCTTTCAAGAACCGGTCCACGATGCCGTGCGCTTCCGGTTGGTCCATCGCCAGCAGGCGCTGGTAGATCTGAGCTTCCGCCCCCAGAGCTACTTCATCCCCCAGCAGGGTATGAAGAAAAGAGAGTTGAGGAACGTAGCGGCCCAGCACAACGACGCAAACGGTGAGAGGCGTGGACAGAATGAGGCCGGCGGGTCCCCACAGGATCGTCCAAAAGACAGCCGCCACCAGCAGCGCCAACGAAGAGATACCCGTGTTCGCCCCGTAAAGCCACGGTTCGACGAAGTTGGCGGTGATCAGTTCCAGGCCGGCAAACAGCAGGAACACCAGCAGCGGCGGCAGCCAACTGTTAAACGCCGCCAGCGAGAGTGCGATCGGCAGCGCGGCGGCCACCATCGTGCCGACATACGGCACGATGCGCAGAAGGCCGGCGATGACTCCCCATAGCGCGGGATTCGGCACGCCAATGCAGTACAGGCCGAATCCGAACAGACATCCAAAACCGGCATTGACCAGGACCTGCATCAACAGGTATCGGCTGACACGTTGCGCCGCGTCGTCGAGCGCTTGCGTCATGATGTTGATCCGGCCGAGTCCAACCAGCCGGAAAAGACGATGTCTCAAGTCGTATCTCTTGATCAGCATGAAGATCGTGAAGATGACGACAAGTCCTGTCAGCGCCAGAGGCCGAAGAACGGGCTGGACCAGACCGCGAAGGTAGTCCAACCCATTGGCCGGCTGTTGCACGATCTGTACGGGCAGAGGAAGCGCGGGAGTACTCGGCGCGGCGGGCTGCTTCCGGTTCCGCGCCGGAGAGCTGGGGCCCGGAGAGGGCGCAGCCGGGCTGGAAAGTTCGCTTCCAATTTCCCTCAAGCTGTTGGCCGCAAGGCCTAAGGGTCCCTTCGTGGGAATGCGAAGCGCTTCCATCTTGGCCTGAATGTTCTGGCGGTACCTGGGAAGCTCCTCGGCGACGTCAACGAGCTGCATCGCAACGATCCAGCCAACGCAGCCGGCCACCGCCATGGTTACCAGGACGGTCGCGGCGACGGACGGTACGCGGCCGATGCGCGATCTTTGCAGGAACGCGACCACAGGGGTCAAAACGAACGTCAGAATGAGAGCGAATGCCAGGGGGATCAGGATTTCGCGGGCGAAGTAGAGCGCCGCGATCGTGCCAAACAGCATGACCAGCGCCCACTTATTGGAGCCTGGGAGCGGGCGATGCGATGCGCCGATGGCCGCCGGCGCTGAAGCGCCGCCAAAGGCGGCCGCGCCGGTCGCGGGAGCCCTCTCGGGGCGCCCGCGGAAGAACGGCCGGATCCGGAAGAAAGCCATGTTAGAGGCCGTTGGCGCGTTTACGCCTTGGGAGTGGTTGCACTGCCAACGGCCAAACCCCGTCCTGTGTTCAAGCCCCGCTCCGACCTCTGAAAAGGTGCGCCACTAAGGAAATCGCCGCGATTATCAACAGAATGTGAATCAACCCGCCGGCAACGTGGAACGCGAAGAATCCCAGCAGCCACAATACAAGCAGAACAACAAACAGCGTCAAAAGCATTGAAATCTCCTTCGCCGTACCTTCACGGCTTTCGCACGTCATGCGTGACGGACATCTGGCGGCCGGGGCTTCGGGCCACACCCCGCTCCTAATAGCACGCGCCACGCCAACGTCATCTTCTGTCGAGCGGATTCGCCCGCCGATGAGTTGCGCGCCTGGTTTGAAGGCAGTGGCGGGGGTTCGGCAAGCGGCCGTATACACATGATGCCGGTCTCCCTTCCAGCCCGATTCCGGCGGGCGCAGCTTCGCTTACGCCGCCAATACGCAGAAGTTGCAGCGTGTGCAGAATTAGCTGCACCCCGTTTCTTGCTTTGACCGATTCACGGCTGTTCTTATTAATCGTGCGCGACGAGCCGGGCCGATTGGCTCCTTCGATCCACCAGCCGGGATTCTCCTTGCCCGCGGGACGAACGCATTGGCATCGCTCGTGCATGGATTATTTGGGCGCCGTGCGGCCGAGCCACATCGGAAAGGAAAACCCCATGCCAAATGGACCGGCGATGGCCAACTTCGCGGGAGCGGGTGAGGGCGAAGCGACGGGCTGCATGTCCGAGCCATGCCACGATCCCGCCATCCGCGAGGATGCCGCGGGAACGGTGGATGGCATCACCGAGGTCCGCCGCGAAGAGGCTCTGTTGAAAACGGGGGCCTTGCAGAACGCCATTTTCAACAGCGCCAACTTCTCGAGTATCGCCACCGACGAAAAGGGCGTCATTCAAATATTCAATGTCGGCGCCGAGCGCATGCTGGGTTACGCCGCCGCCGACGTGGTGAACAAGATCACCCCGGCCGATATCTCCGATCCGCAGGAACTGATAGCCCGCGCGGTGGCATTGAGCGCCGAGCTCGCAACCACCATTACGCCGGGCTTCCAGGCATTGGTCTTCAAGGCCTCGCGCGGCATCGAGGACATCTACGAATTGACCTACATCCGCAAGGACGGCAGCCGCTTTCCGGCGGTCGTGTCGGTCACGGCGCTGCGCGACGACCAAGGCGCAATCATCGGCTACCTGTTGATCGGCACCGATAATTCCGCGCGCAAGCGGGCGGAAGAGGCTCTGCTGAAGGCGGGGGCCTTGCAGGCCGCGATTTTCAACAGCGCCAACTTCTCGAGCATCGCCACCGACGAGGAGGGCGTCATTCAATTGTTCAACGTCGGCGCCGAGCGCATGTTGGGCTACGCGGCCGCCGAAGTGTTGAACAAGATCACTCCGGCCGATATTTCCGATCCGCGGGAAGTCATCGCCCGCGCCAAGGCGTTGAGCCTGGAACTGGGAACTGAGATTGCTCCGGGCTTCGAGGCTTTGGTCTTCAAGGCCTCGCGCGGGATTGAAGACATCTACGAATTGACCTACATCCGCAAGGACGGCAGCCGCTTTCCGGCGGTCGTATCGGTCACGGCGCTCCGCGACGACCAGGACGCCATCATCGGCTATCTGTTGATCGGCACCGACAACACCGCACGTAAGACGGCGGAAGAGGCTCTGCTCAGGGCGGGGGCCTTGCAGACCGCAATATTCAACAGCGCGAACTTTTCGAGTATTGCCACCGACGCGAAGGGCGTCATTCAGATATTCAACGTCGGCGCCGAACGCATGCTGGGTTATGCCGCCGCCGAAGTGATGAACAAGATCACCCCGGCCGATATTTCCGATCCGCAGGAAGTGATAGCGCGCGCCGAAGCTTTAAGCATCGAGCTTGCCACCCCGATTGC
>CAIRXZ010000230.1 GCA_903882645.1 uncultured Acidobacteriia bacterium
AGCAACTCGCAGAACTCACGCCCACAGCTTGGGCGGCCAAGGGCCGATAGCGCCACTCGCTGCCCCAGTCAAGCCTGTAGTTCCTCTGACGCATACGTTCGTCCAGCCGAATTCCACCGGCTCGACGCGGTCCTGCAGGTCCTGGCTTATGTAGAGGATGCCGCAGCCCTCGGGGCCCAAAAGCCACTTGTGTCCGTCGGCGGCCAGCGCATCGATATGGCTGGCCTTCACGTCGAGCGGAAAAGCGCCCAGGCCCTGAATCGCATCTACCAGGAAAATGCAGTGGTTACGCCTGCAAACCTCACCAATCTCTTGAACAGGCGCGCGGTATCCGCTCATGAACTGCACGAAGCTGATGGAGAGGAGCCGGGCTCCCCGGCAGGCCTCCTCGATGCGCTCCAGAGGGTCGGTTACGGAAAGCCAAGTGACGGCAATGCCCTCTTCTTCCAATCGCTTCCAGGGGAAGTAATTGGCCGGGAACTCCTCGCGGAAGCCGACCATCCGGTCGCCGGGCTTCCAGTCCAAGCCGAGCGCGACGGTGGCGATGCCCTCGGAGGTGTTCTTGACCAGCGCAATCTCGGAAGGCTCGGCGGCAATGAGCCGGGCCGCGGCGGCGCGCAGGCCGCTGTAGGCCGACAACCACTCGCCGTAATGCAGGCTGCCGAACTGGAGGCAATCGTCGGCCAGATGCTTCATGGCGTCGGCAGCCGGCCGGCACAACGGCGCCACCGCGGCGTGGTTCAAGTAGATCAGCCGCTCGCGCACCGGGAACTGATGTGCGTAAACTTCCCACAGCGGGGGTTCCCCCGCGGACTTGGGGTTCAATTCAGAGCCCATCTCATCTACAATACGGTATTGAGGGACTGAGGGGACGGTCATGGCGCGCCCATTCGCGATAATCCTGTGCCTGGTACTGGCCGCCGCCGCGCACGGCGCGGACAAGAAGAAAGACCCCAGCCAGATCGGGAACCGCGACGTCGGAAAGGGTCTGAATCTCTACTCGCCGGAACGGGAGCTGGCGCTCGGGAGGCAGTTGGCGCAGGAGGTGGAGCGCCAGGCCAGCATGGTAGACGATCCGCTGGTCGCCGAGTTCGTCAACCGGATGGGCCAGAACCTGGTGCGAAACTCGGACGCCAAGGTCCCCTTCACTTTCCGGGTAGTGGACGACCCGGCCCTCAACGCCTTCGCTTTGCCGGGCGGCTACGTGTTTGTCAACAGCGGGCTGTTCAGCATCGCCGAAGACGAGGACGAGCTGGCCGGCGCCTTGGCGCACGAGATTGCGCACGTCGCGGCGCGCCACCTGACGCGCGAGCTGACCAAGTCCCGGATCGCCAGCCTTGCCACCGCGCCGCTGGGCGCCGTGTTGGGCGGATGGGCGGGGTACGCGGGCCGCCAGGGCGCCGCGTTGGCGATTCCGATGAGCCTGCTCAGCTTCGGGCGCAAGGATGAAGCCGAAGCCGACTACCTTGGCGTGCAGTACGCCTACGCGGCGGGGTACGATCCTACCGGGGTGATCTCCATCTTCGAGAAGATCGAGTCGCTCGAGCGGAAGCGCCCGGGCGCGGTCAGCAAGGCTTTCTCAAGCCATCCCCAGGACGCGGACCGCATCGCCCGGACCCAGCGCGAGATCCAGGAGATCCTACCGCCCAGGGACGGTTACGTGGTGACGACCTCGGAGTACCGGGCGATTCGCCAGCGGCTGCTCGACCTGGCGGCCGCGCGCGAGAACGCGGACCAGAACAGCCGGTAGCGCCCGCGGACCGTCGCCGGCGGGCGATTCCCACGACCGCCCGGTGGTCATGCACAGCGACATCGCCGAGTGGACGCACTTGAGATTCCGATGAGAAGTGAATACGATTTTTGCCGGTCCCGCAAGAACCCCTACGCCAGTCGGCTCAAGCGTCAGATCACCATTCGCCTCGATACAACGGCGGTAGACTACTTCAAGGAAATGGCGGCCGGGTTGGGGATGCCATATCAAAACCTCATCAATCTGTTCCTGAGGGACTGCGCGATGCGGAGACGACGCCCTGTAATTCAATGGCCCCAGGAGCCGTCCAAACGGGCGGCTGGCCGCTGACCAGAGCGGCCGACTGCCGCCTCCGCCATGCCCGCAAGTCCGCCGAGAACCTGCGAAGGCGGAGGCATCGGCGACAATACGAACCGGCAGACGGCTGCGGACGGTCGCAAGCGCGTTTGGTCCCTATACACGAACATGAACGACCGGCGCTCAGATCAACGGTTTGGGCGTCTTGCCGCCAAGCGGCAAGTTTCCGACAACCCCACTTGAACTAAGCCTTACGGCAGACGCTTCGCGTGGTATGCTTGACGCGGCAACTACAATGCGAACCCATCCCAAAGAGGCCTGCGTCGCAC
>CAIRXZ010000231.1 GCA_903882645.1 uncultured Acidobacteriia bacterium
GATGCCGGGCGACCGGGTGGACCTGAAAGTGGAGCTGATCACGCCGGTGGCGATGGACAAGGGGTTGCGCTTCGCGATTCGCGAGGGCGGCCGGACGGTGGGCGCCGGCACCGTGACCGAGGTAATCAAGTAGGGGCCGGATATATCCGGCCCGGGCTTGGAACCATCCGGCCCAGGACAAACTATGGCCTTGAGAGAACGCATTCGCATCCGCCTGAAAGCCTACGATCACAGGATCCTCGACCAATCGACCACCGAGATCGTGGACACGGCGAAGAGAACCGGCGCCACCGTAGCCGGTCCGATTCCGCTCCCGACGTCCCGGAGCGTCACGACCGTTTTGCGCTCCCCGCACGTGGATAAGAAGTCGCGGGAGCAGTTCGAAATCCGGACGCACAAGCGGCTGTTGGACATCCTCGAGCCGACCCAGCAGACGGTGGACGCGCTGATGAAGCTCGATCTGCCCGCCGGCGTGGATGTGGAGATCAAGGCGTTTGGGAAGTAGCTGTCAGCGGTCAGCTTTCAGCGGTCAGCTTTCGGCGGCTTCGCCGCCGAAGGAAGGCGTGGAAAGCTGAAAGCTGAGAGCTGAAAGCTGAGAGCTTATTATGAGCCCAGGAATACTTGGCAAGAAAATTGGAATGACGCAGATGTTCCGGCCGGACGGGCAGGCGGTGCCGGTCACTCTGCTGAAGGCCGGTCCGTGCATGGTGGTGCAGCGCAAGACGCCTCCCGCGGACGGCTACGACGCGGTGCAGCTCGGCCTGGTCGAGTTCATCAAGCCGCGGCGCATCAATAAGCCCACCGCCGGCCGTCTGAAGGCCGCGGGTGTGGAAGGTGCCAAGTTCATGCGCGAGTTCCAGCTCGCTCCCGGCGACCCGGATCTGAAGCTCGGCGACCGGGTGCTGGTGGATCAGTTCAAGCCCAAGGACAAAGTGGACGTCATCGGCGTCAGCAAGGGCAAGGGGTTCGCCGGCGTGGTGAAGCGCCACCATTTCCGCGGCGGCGAAGGGTCGCACGGCTCCATGTTCCACCGGGCCCCCGGCTCGATCGGCGCTTCCAGCTACCCGTCGCGCGTGCTTCCGGGCACGCGGATGGGGGGGCACATGGGCAATGCCCGCGTGACGGTGCGCAATCTCGAGGTCGTCGACGTGGACACCGAGGACAACGTGCTGGTGGTGAAGGGCGCGGTCCCCGGACCCAACGGCGGATACGTGGTGGTTCGGAGGTCGAAGAGGTAACGCGCATGCCGACAGTCGATGTCTTCGATTTGAACAACCAGAAAGTCGGGCAACTCGAGCTTGCCGACGAGGTCTTCGCGGCGGAGGTCAACGAGGCGCTGCTGTACGAGGCCGTGCGGCATTATCGGGCCGGCCAGCGCGCCGGCACGGTCAAGACCAAGGTTCGCAGCGAAGTGGCCGGCTCCGGGAAGAAGCTTTGGAAGCAGAAAGGCACCGGCCGGGCGCGGGTAGGCTCCGTCCGGTCGCCCATCTGGCGGCACGGCGGAACGGCGCACGGTCCCCAGCCGCGCGATTACAGCTATAAACTGCCGCGCAAGATGGCGGTGGGGGCGCTGCGTTCGGCGCTATCCGCCAAGGTGCGGGACGGCGAGCTGAAAGTGGTCCAGGCTTTCAACTTCGCGGACCATAAGACCAGGAGCGCCCAGAGCGCGCTGGCCAAGCTCGAAACCGGCCGGACCGTGCTGGTGGTGGATAACGGCGAGAACCGCAATCTCTCGCTGGGCGTCCGCAACCTCAAAGGCGTGACGCTGGTTCCCACCAAAGCCGTCAACCCCTATCACCTGCTGGGACACAAGAGCGTGCTGCTGAGCGAAGCGGCGGCGCGCAAGTTCTCGGAGGCGCTCGCAAAATGAACATCTACGAGGTCATTCGCCGCCCTCTGGTCACCGAAAAGGGCGTGGAAAAGAAAGACGCCGAGCGCACGCTGTGCTTCGAAGTGGCGCTCAACGCGAACAAGACGCAAGTGAAATCGGCGGTGGAGAAGCTGTTCAAGGTGAAGGTGGCGGAAGTCCGAACCGCGACTTTCGATGGCAAACTGCGGCGCCGCGGCCGCTTCGCGGGCTATCGCCCGGACTGGAAGAAGGCCTACGTCAGGCTGAAAGAAGGGGAGAAAGTCCCCGACTTCGCGGGGGTTTAACCAATGCCGATCAAGACATATAGACCCACAACGCCTACACGGCGCTTCCAAACGGTGGTTTCGCGCGAAGACATCACCAAAGACCGTCCGGAGAAGTCGCTCGTGGAATCCAAGAAGCGCACCGGCGGCCGCAACAGCACCGGGCGCATCACCTCGCGGTTCATCGGCGGCGGCTCGAAGAAAGCCTTCCGGCTGGTGGATTTCAAGCGCGACAAGACGGGCATCCCGGCCGTCGTCGCGGCCATCGAGTACGATCCCAACCGGTCAGCCCGGATCGCCCTGCTGAACTACGCCGACGGCGAGAAGCGCTACATCGTCCAGCCGGACGGGCTGAAGGTGGGGCAGAAGGTCATGTCCGGCCCGGACGCCGACATTTTGGTGGGTAACGCCCTGCCGCTCAAGAACATTCCGGCCGGCGCCATCGTGCACAACATCGAGCTGAAACCCGGCCGGGGAGCGCAGATGGCCCGTTCGGCCGGCTCGCAGGCGCAGTTGATTTCCAAGGAAGGCGGCCTGGCGCTGCTCAAGCTGCCCTCCGGCGAGGTGCGCCGCGTGCTCGTGGACTGCATGGCCACCGTGGGGCAGGTCGGCAACGTGGAACATGAAAACGTTTCGCTGGGCAAGGCCGGACGCAAGCGCTGGATGGGCAAGATGCCGCACAACCGCGGCGTAACCATGAACCCGGTCGACCACCCGCACGGCGGCGGCGAGGGCAAAACCTCGGGCGGCCGCCACCCGGTCACTCCCTGGGGCCAGCCGACCCGCGGATTCAAGACGCGGAACAACAAGCGTACGGACAAGTGGATCGTGACGCGGAAGAGCAAGAAGAGGTAAGAAATGGGCAGATCCGTCAGCAAGGGGCCGTTTACCGACGCCCACCTGGAAGCCAAGCTGGCCGTGCTTAGCGCCGCCAACGAGAAGAAGGTGGTGCGCACATGGTCGCGGCGCTCCACGATTCTTCCCGAATTCGTGGGACACACCGTCGCGGTCCACAACGGCAAGAAGTTCATTCCGGTATACATCACCGAGAACATGGTGGGGCACAAGTTCGGGGAGTTTTCCCCGACGCGCACCTTCAAGGGCCACTCGGTGAAGGCGGCCACGGAGAAGACGGCCAAGCCGGCTTGAAGGTGGGGCAGGCTTTAGCCTGCCAAGCCGGGCAGGCCAGGGGGCCTGCCCCACCAGGGTAGGGCAGGCTTCAGCCTGCCAGGCGGGCAGGCCAGGGGCCTGCCCCACAAGAGGGCATGATGGAACCGAACGAGCCAGTGAGAGCGGAAGCCAGATACATCCGGGTCTCCCCGCAGAAGGCGCGCCTGGTGGTGGACCTGATTCGGGGCAAGCAGGCGGGCGCGGCGCTGAGCACGCTGCGCGCCACCAACAAGCGCGTCGCGCCGACCGTGGAAAAAGTGCTGCAATCGGCCATCGCCAACGCGCAGAACCGCTTCGAGGACGTGGATGTGGACCGGCTCTTCGTCTCCACGGCGTATGTCAACGAAGGCCCGCGCATGAAGCGGGTGCGGCCGGCGCCGATGGGCCGCGCCTACCGCCGGCAGCGCCGCATGGCCCATATCGTCATCCAGGTGACGGAGAAGGAAGCATAGATGGGACAGAAAGTTCATCCGTACGGATTCCGGCTGGGCTTCAACAAGCCCTGGCGCTCGCGCTGGTTCGCCAAGCAGGGCTACGCCAAGCTGCTTCAGGAAGACCTCGAGCTCAAGGCGGGGCTGCGCGACCGGTTGAAGTCGGCCGGCGTCAGCGCCATCGAAGTCGACCGGCCCGGCAACAAGCTGCGCGTCACCATCCGCACCTCGCGGCCCGGCATCATCATCGGCCGCAAGGGCGCCGAGATCGAAAAGCTAAAGCAGGACATGGCCAAGCGCACCAAGCGCGAGGTGTTCGTCGACATCCAGGAAGTACACAAGCCGGAGCTGGACGCGCAGTTGGTTTCCGAGTCGATCGGGTTGCAGCTTGAGAAACGCGTGGCGTTCCGGCGCGCCATGCGCAAGGCCGTGGATTCCGCGCTGCGGTTCGGCTGCAAGGGCATCAAGGTGCGCGTCTCGGGGCGGCTGAACGGCGCGGAAATCGCGCGCAGCGAATGGTACCTTCAAGGCCAGCTTCCGTTGCACACCCTGCGCGCCGACATCGACTACGGCTTCGCCGAGGCGCACACCACCTACGGCGTGATCGGCATCAAGACCTGGCTTTACAAGGGCGAGATCCTGGATTTGACCAAGCGGCGCGGAGGATTTCTCCCCGAGCCGGAACCGCGCCGGGACTTGCGCGACCGCCGCGACCGGGGCGACCGCGGCGGCCGGGGCCGCGAGCGCTCCGGGGAGCGCGCCTTTACCCACGCGCCGGCGCCCGCGCCGGCTCCCGCTCCCGAAGGCGGCGCGGCGATGCAGACGCCGCCGGCGGATCTGCCGCGTCCGGCGGTCCGTCCGCCCACGCCCATCCTGCCGCCGCTCATGTCGCCGCAGCAGCCCTCCTGGAAACAGGAGGCGCGTCAGGAAGTTCCACCGCCGGCCGCCGACAAGCCGGAAGGCGAGAAGAATTGACGACCGAGGGCTAAACCGCCATGATGATGCCAAAGAAAGTCAAATACCGGAAGCAGCAGCGCGGCCGCATGGCCGGCAAGGCGTGGCGCGGCTCTTCGATCGCGTTCGGCGATTTCGGCCTGAAGGCCATGGAGTGCGCGTGGATCACGGACCGGCAGATCGAGGCCGCCCGCGTGGCCATGACCCGCTCCATCAAGCGCGGCGGCAAAGTTTGGATCCGGCTGTTCCCGGATAAGCCCATCACCAAGAAGCCCGCCGAAACCCGCATGGGCAAGGGAAAAGGCGCTCCCGAGCAGTGGGTCGCCGTGATTCGTCCGGGGAAAGTGCTGTTCGAGATGGAGGGCGTGGACCGGGCGACGGCTTTCTCGGCGATGCGCCTGGCGGCCCACAAGCTGCCCATCAAGACCAAGTTCGTCAGCCGGGACGGTTTGGAGTAAGGATTATGAAGGCGCAGAAGGTCCGCGATTACGACGACAACGAGCTGGCGCAGCAGTTGCGTGAAATGGACGAGCAGTTGTTCCGTCTCCAGTTTCAGATGTCCACGGGGCAGATGGAAGGGCTGAAAAAGGCGCGCGCCGTGAGGAAAGACCGCGCCCGCATTTACACCATTTTGCGCGAGCGGGCGGGGGCCTCTCAAGCCCCGGCGGAGAAGAAATAACATGGCCGAGGAAACCAAGCGGGGATTCAAGAACGAAAAGGTCGGCCAGGTGGTATCGGCCAAGATGACGAAGACCATCGTGGTCGAGGTCAGCCGGCGCGTGCCGCATACCTTGTACAAGCGCATCATCTCCAAGCGCAAGAAGTTCTACGCGCACGACGAGGATGGCGCGGCCAAGGTGGGCGACGTGGTGCGCATCGTGGAGTGCAGACCGGTGAGCAAGCTCAAGCGGTGGCGCCTGGCCGAGATCGTCCGGCGGGCCGCCCAGGTGGGCGCGCAGCCGGCCGAATTGGACGTGAAAGTGTAAATAGCCATCGGCCATTGGCCATTAGCCGTCAGCTAAGGCCGCCGCGCAGCGGCGGCATGGAAAAGCTGATGGCTGAAGGCTGATGGCTGACGGCTTGGAGCTCTTATGATTGGAATGCGAACGATTCTCGAGGTGGCCGACAATTCCGGCGCGCGGAAGCTTTCCTGCATCCTGCCGCGCGGCGGCGACCTTGGGTTGCGCGCCGGCCTGGGCGACGTGGTCACCGCCAGCGTGAAAGAAGCCGCTCCCGATTCGGCGATCAAGAAGGGAAAAGTGGTGCGCTGCGTGATCGTCCGCATGCGCAAGGAGACCCGGCGCAGGGATGGCACCTACATCCGCTTCGATTCGAACGCCGCGGTCCTGATTAGCGACGTGGGCGAGCCGGTCGGGACGCGCGTGTTCGGGCCCGTCGCCAGGGAACTGCGCGACAAGCGATTCATGAAGATCGTTTCGCTGGCTCCGGAGGTGATCTGATGGCGCTCGCAAGGAAGCCCCCCGTGAAGGTTCGAGTGGACCTCAAGAAGGAAGACACCGTCAAGGTGATCTCGGGCCGCGACAAAGGCAAGACCGGCCGCGTGCTGCGGGTGGACCGCGAGAAGGGCAAGGTGCTGGTCGAGCACGTCATGATGATCAAGCGCCACACCCGCCCCAATCCCTCCAAGCAGATCAAGGGCGGCATCGCGGAACGGGAAAGCCCCATCCAGGTCTCCAATGTGATGGTCGTTTGCCCCGGCTGCGGCAAGGCCACGCGCATCGGGAGCCACACTGAGACGCTCATGGGCGGCAAGGTCCGCCGCTACAGGGTCTGCCGCAAGTGCGGCCAGACGCTCGACAGGAAGTGAGGATTTGATGGCTGCACGATTGAGAGAACGATACCGGAACCTGGCGGTCCCCGCGCTGACCAAGGAGTTCGGCTACAAGAACCACATGGCCGTGCCGAGGATCGAGAAGATCTCGATCAACATCGGGCTGGGCGAAGCCACGCAGAACGCCAAGCTGATGGACGGCGCCGTCAACGAACTCACCCAGATCGCCGGTCAGAAGCCCGTGATTACCAAGGCCGCCAGGTCCATCTCGCAGTTCAAGCTGCGCGAGGGCCAGTCCATCGGCTGCATGGTCACCCTGCGCGGCGAGCGCATGTACGAGTTCTTCGACCGCCTGGTCAACGTGGCCCTGCCCCGCGTCCGCGACTTCCGGGGCGTTTCGACCAAGTCCTTCGACGGCCGCGGGAACTACACTCTGGGCGTCAAGGACCAGTTGATTTTTCCCGAGATCGATTACGCCAAGGTGGAGAAGACCAAGGGTATGAATATTTCCATCACCACCACGGCCCGCACCGACGCCGAGGGCGTGGCGTTGCTGCGCTCCATGGGAATGCCGTTCCGGCAGTAGAGGAGAAGTTAACAGAACATGGCTACCACCGCCAAAATCGCGAAAGACCTGAAGCTGGACAAGATCCGCCGTGCATCCCAATTGGCCAAGGCGCAGAACAAGCCCGGAATCGCCATGCTGCCGACCCGGCATCGCAACCGCTGCTGGCGTTGCGGGCGGCCGCGCGCGTTTCTGCGCAAGTTCGGAATCTGCCGCCTGTGTTTCCGCCAGCTCGCCCTGAACGGCGAGATTCCCGGCGTGACCAAGGCGAGCTGGTGAGGAAGCCGCTGCAAGGAGATTTATGACAAGCGATCCCATTGCCGACATGCTGACTCGCGTGCGCAACGCGATCCAGGCTCGCCACCCCAAGGTGGACGTGCCAGCCTCCAACCTGAAGACGGAAATCGCGCGCATTCTGAAGGAAGAAGGCTACATCGCCAATTTCAAGGTGGCGGAAGAAGGCGTCAAGCGGACCATCAAGATTTACCTCAAGTACGCTTCCGACAACGCGCCGGTGATTTCCGCCATCGAACGCGTCTCCCGCCCCGGGCGCCGGGTGTACGTGGGTCAGACCGATATTCCGCGCGTGCTGGGCGGACTTGGAATCAACATCCTGACCACCCCGCGCGGCGTCATGACCGGCCGCGACGCCCACAAGGAGCATCTCGGCGGCGAGATCCTCTGCCGGGTCTGGTAGCGAGGTTTTTGGAACTATGTCGAGAATTGGTAAAAAGCCCATCCCGCTGCCAAGCGGCGTGACGGCGCAAGTCGGCGAGCGGCTGGAAGTGACGGGCCCCAAGGGGAAGCTGTCGGTGCCGATCCCCCCGGGCATCACCATCGAGCAGACCGCCGGAAGGCTCGAAGTCAAGCGCTCGAGCGACGATCGCGCGGCGCTGCACGGGCTGACGCGGGCGCTGGCCGCTAACGCCGTGCAGGGCGTTTCCAGCGGGTTCGTCCGGGAACTGGACATCGTCGGCATCGGCTACCGGGCCGACGTCAAAGGCAAGGTCGCGACCTTCACGCTCGGGTACTCGCACCCCATCGAGGTGCTGCTGCCCGACGGCGTGGACCTGAGAATCGACAAGCAGACGCACCTGGTGCTGAGCGGCTACGACCGCCAGGCGCTGGGACAAGTCGCGGCCAATATCCGGGCGCTCCGCAAGCCGGATCCCTACAAGAATAAGGGTGTCCGCTACACCGGCGAGGCGTTGCGCAAGAAGGTCGGCAAGACGGGGGCGAGCGCCAAATGATTCGCAACATCGAAAAGAAGGAAATCCGCAGCCGGATTCACAAGCGCATCCGGCGCAAGCTGCGCGGCACGGCGGCGCGGCCGCGCTTGGCGGTGTTCCGCAGCCTGGCGCACATCTACGCGCAGGTCATCGACGACGGGGAGGGCAAGACCCTGGCCTCCGCTTCTTCGGTGGACAAGGGCGTCAAGACCAAGGGCGGGAACGTGGCCGCCGCCGCGGCGATCGGCAAACTGGTGGCCGAGCGCGCCAGGGAAAAGGGCATTGGCAAGGTGGTTTTCGACCGCGGCGGCTATCCCTACCACGGGCGCGTGAAGGCTCTCGCCGAAGCGGCGCGGGCGGCGGGACTGGAGTTCTAATTCATGGTCAAGTCAGTGAAACGCATCGATCCGGCGGCGCTCAACCTGAAGGAGCAAGTGGTCTCCATCAACCGCGTCACCAAAGTGGTCAAGGGCGGCAAGAATCTCAGCTTCTCCGCGCTGGTGGTCATCGGCGATCCCTCGGCCAAGGTGGTCGGTTACGGCGTGGGGAAGGCCAAGGAAGTCCCCTCGGCCATCCGCAAGGGAATCGAGGCCGCCAAGAAGAACCTGCGCAAGGTCCACATACTGGAAACCACCATTGCGCACCAGGTGCTCGGCGAGTACGCCAGCTCGCAGGTGCTGCTCAAGCCGGCCTCCGCGGGCACGGGCGTCATCGCCGGCGGGGCTGTCCGGGCCGTTCTCACGGCCTGCGGCGTGCCCAATGTGCTCACCAAGTCGATCGGCCGCCGCAACCCGCACAACGTGGTGAAGGCCACCATCGTGGCGCTCGAATCGCTGCGAGACAGGAATGCCGTGGCCGAAATGCGCGGCCTTGCCGTGGAGAAGCTCTAATGGAAGGCATGATCAGAATCAAGCTGGTGCGCAGCCCGATCTGCACTCCGGAGAAACACAAGCGGATCGTCAAGGGCCTCGGTTTGCGCAAGCTCAACCAGGTGGTGGAGCGCCCCGACAGCCCCGTGTTCCGCGGCATGGTAAGGAAAGTTCCGCATCTGCTGGAAGTGGTGGAATGAACACCGGGCAGCGAAGCCGCGGCCAATTCCGTGGAGTGGGCCTCCGGCCTGCCATGCCGGCGTCCGTGCCGGCATGTCTTCGGAACGCCGGAAGGTCTTGGCAAATCGGCGTTTATCGGCGGCTACTAAGGAGTTATTGTTCTCATGAATCTTAGCGGATTGAAACCACCCGTCGGGCAAGTGAAGGCCCGCAAGCGCATCGGACGCGGCATGGGCTCGGGCCACGGCAAGACCTCCACGCGCGGATCCAAGGGCCAGCGCGCCGGCACCGGTTTCGGACAGAAGCGCGGTTTCGAGGGCGGCCAGATGCCCCTCCACCGCCGTCTGCCCAAGCGCGGCTTCACCAACATTTTTAAGAGGGAATGGGCCATCGTCAATCTCGGCCGGCTGGAGAAACTGGAAGGCGACGCCTTCACTCTCGACCGCCTCGTCGAGCTTGGCGTCGTCAAGAAGCCCGGCGAGGGCCTCAAGATTCTCGGCGCCGGGGAATTGACGCGCAAGATTACGGTCGAGGCCCACCAGTTCTCGAAGTCGGCCGTGGAGAAGATTCAAAAGGCCGGAGGAACCGCGCAGGTGATCGGCGCATCCGCCGAGTGAGCGCCGGGAATCGAAGGGAACCATGAGGTTTTTTGAAGCGTTCGCCAATATCTTCCGCGTTCCGGACCTCCGCAGGAGGCTCCTGTTCACGCTGGCGTTGCTGGCGGTGTACCGCTTGGGCGGCCATATTCCCGCGCCCGGCATCAATACCCAGAAGTGGGAAGAGCTATTCAGTTCGCAGTCCGGATCGATTTTCGGCTTTTTCGACATGTTCGCCGGCGGCAACATCAGGCGATTCACGATCTTCGCCCTGGGCATCATGCCCTACATCACCGCTTCGATCATTCTCCAACTGCTGACTGTGGTGGTGCCCACGCTCGAGAAACTCCAGAAGGAGGGCGAGCTCGGGCGCCGCAAGATCACCCAGTGGACCCGCTATCTGACCATTATCCTCTCGGTCCTGCAATCGTTCGGGATTTCCCAGGGCATTATGATGACCCAGGGCGTGGTGATCAACCCGGGCATCGGCTTCTCGATGCTGTGCGTCATCTCGCTGACTACCGGCACGGCGTTCATCATGTGGCTGGGCGAGCAGATCAGCGAGCGCGGGGTGGGCAACGGCATGTCGCTCATCATCTTCACCGGGATCGTGGTCAACCTGCCGAACGCCATTGGCAGTATCTACACGAACATCTTCGTGACGCACGAATGGAGCGCCATCACGCTGCTCATTTTGACAGCGTTCATGCTCGTGGTGGTGGCCTTCATCGTTCTGGTTGAGCGCGGCGAGCGGCGCATCCCGGTGCAGTACGCCAAGCGCGTCGTGGGGCGGAAGGTGATGGGCGGCCAGTCCACCCACATGCCGCTCAAGGTCAATGCCGGCGGCGTCATTCCCGTGATCTTCGCTTCCTCGCTTCTGGCGTTCCCATTGACGCTTCTCAACGTTCAATGGGCCAAGAACATCAAGTGGCTGACGGCCACGCTGACTTCGATCTCTCACGGCGAGCCGCTCTACTACGTCCTGTTCATCTCCGGCATCATGTTTTTTTGTTTCTTTTACGTCTCGATCATTTTCAACCCCAACGAAGCGGCCGACAACATGCGCAAGTACGGCGGCTTCGTCCCGGGCATCCGGCCCGGGCGCAACACCGCCGACTATATGAACACGATTCTGACCAAGATTACGGTGGTGGGCGGTATCTATCTTTCGATCTTGTGCATCATCCCAGACTTCATGATGACGGGCATCCATCTCCAGCACCTGCCAATGATCGGGAACTGGATTGACGAGACGCTGACCGCGGGGCACATGCGTTTCCTGCTGGAAGGATTGAACGTGCGGTTCTATTTCGGCGGCACGTCGCTGCTGATTGTGGTGGGCGTGGCCATGGATACCATCAACCAGATCGAGGCGCAACTGATCATGCGCCACTATGAAGGATTTACTCCCCGGTCGGGCCGCATCCGCGGCCGGCGGAGCACGTTCTAGGGTGAAGAGTTTTGAGATACACCGCCGAGACGCAGAGACGCAGAGTTTGGAAAGGAATCCGTCTCTGCGTCCTCGGCTTGCTCTGCGCTCGAACCGGGGAAGAAGGGAAACGGGATGTGTTCGACGCTGGTTGTTCTCGAAATCCGGGCGGAGCGCGGAGGGAGCTGAGGACGCAAAGTCCCGGATCTGGTTTCTCTCGGCGTCTCCGCGTCTCGGCGGTGAATGGTTTTGTCGGTTTGCGGTTCAATGCCTAACAAAGAGCGAGGTTGGTCATTTGCCTCGTGGTTGATTACAATGTAGTTAGCGTTCGCCGGCCGGCTGGATCCGGCCCGGCGATGGGAATCGGATGATTGTTCGAAAGACGACCGCTGAACTGGAGAAAATGCGCCGCAGCGGGTTACTGGTCTTCGAGATCCTCCGGAAATTGCAGGAAATCGCGGTGGAGGGAGCCACTACCATGGACCTCGAAGTCGCCGCGGAGAAGATGATTTCCGACGCGGGGGCCCGGCCGGCCTTCAAGGGTTACTATGTCCCGGCGGCCGGTCAGGATTATAAGTTTGTGTTGTGTACCTCGGTGAACGAGGAGATCGTCCACGGCATGCCGAATCCGAAGCGCGTGTTGAAGAAGGGCGATATCGTTTCGATCGACACCGGGGTCAAGCTCGACGGTTACTATGGCGATTCGGCCGTCACCGTCCCGATCGGCGAAGTGAGCGAGCCGGTCCGGAAGCTGCTCCGGGTGACGCGGGAGGCTCTGGAATTAGCGATTGACCGGGTCCGGGCCGGGAACCGGCTGTTCGACGTCTGCGGTACGGTCGAGCAACACGTAACCTCCAACGGGTTTTCGGTGGTGCGGGAATATGTGGGCCACGGCATCGGCACGCAGCTCCATGAGGAGCCGCAGGTTCCCAACTATGTGGACCGGCGCAACGAGAATCCCCGCCTGAAGGAAGGCATGGTGCTGGCGGTGGAGCCGATGGTGAACGCGGGACGGCCGGAAGCCGTGGTTCGAAAGGACCGCTGGACGGCCGTCACCAAGGACGGTTCCTATTCGGCGCACTTCGAACACTGCGTCGCCGTGACGGAGAACGGGCCGTGGGTGCTGACGAGACCTTGAACGGCGGCCCGGAGGCCGGGCGCCGGACGGTGGCGGCTACCGTGCTTCAAGAGCGGCCGCGGGCGATCTTCGAGGTCCTGCTGCCTACGCAGCAGAGGGTATTGGCCCACTTGGTGGGCGTGGTGAAAAGGAATTTTGTGAGGCTGGTTCCGGGCGACCGGGTCGAGGTGGAGTTGAGTCCTCAAGATCCGGGGCGCGGTCGAATCGTCCGGAAGATGTAGGGCTGGGCAACCGGATGTACCGGCCCCCGGCTCCCGGCCCCCTGAGGTGTTATGAAGGTACGAGCGTCAGTCAAGAAGATTTGCGACAAGTGCAAGGTGATCCGGCGCGAAGGCGTGGTGCGGGTCATCTGCGTCAACCCGAAACACAAACAGAGACAGGGGTAACGAGAGGAAACCATGGCACGTATTGCCGGCGTAGATCTGCCGCCCGCCAAGAGGGCCGAGATCGGGCTCACCTATATTTACGGCGTCGGCCGCACCCGCTCGCGGTCGCTGCTTCACCGGGCGGGAATCGACTTCGACAAGAAGATCCGCGACCTCAGCGAGGAAGACGTCAACCGCGTCCGCCAGATCCTGGAAGAGGAAGGCGCCGTCGAGGGCGACCTCCGCAAGGAAATCTCGATGAACATCAAGCGCCACATCGAGATGGGATCCTACCGCGGGCTGCGGCACCGCCGCGGACTGCCGGTCCGGGGCCAGCGCACCCATACCAACGCCCGCACCCGCAAGGGACCGCGCCGCGGAACGGTCGCCAACAAGAAGAAGTCGGCGTCCAAGACTTAAGAGGAGACCTATGGCGAAGGCCCCAGTGAAGACCACCAAGAAGAAAAGCTTCAAGAAGAAGGAAAAGCGCGTCGTCCACACGGGCATCGTGCATATTCAGGCCACCTTCAACAACACCATCGTCACCATCGCGGACCAGGAAGGAAATACGGTGGCCTGGTCGAGCGCCGGATCGCTCGGGTTTCGCGGATCGCGCAAGGGTACCCCCTTCGCCGCGCAGCAGGCGGCCATGACCGCCGCCAACAAGGCGGGCGAGAGCGGGTTGCGCACGGTGGAAGTACGGGTTAGCGGCCCGGGGTCGGGCCGGGAATCGGCGGTGCGCGCGCTGTCCACGGCGGGCATCGAAGTCCGTTCCATCAAGGACGTGACCCCGATTCCGCACAACGGCTGCCGTCCGCCGAAGAAGCGGAGAGTGTGAGAAAAAGCTGTCAGCCATCAGCTATCAGCCGTCAGCTTTGGCGGCGCGGCTTCGCCGCGTGCCGCTGGGTTTTAGCTGAAAGCTGATAGCTGAAAGCTATTAGCGGGACGAAGGCCTGCCATTGGCCGTAAACCGCACCTGGTAAGGAAAGGTTAAGGAGAAAAACTTGGCAAGATACATCGGCCCCGTATGCCGGCTATGCCGGCGCGAGGGCATGAAACTTTATCTCAAGGGCGAGCGCTGCCACGGCGAGAAGTGCGCCATCGAAAAGCGCAACTTCATTCCCGGACAGCACGGCAAGGCCCGCGCGAAGAAAATCGTCGGTTACGGCCTCCAGCTTCGCGAGAAGCAGAAGGTGCGCCGCGTGTATGGCGTGCTCGAGAGGCAGTTCCGCAACACCTACGAGAAGGCCGCGCACGCCAAAGGCATCACCGGCGAAAACCTCATGAGCGCTTTGGAGCGCCGTCTCGACAGCGTGATCTACCGCATGGGCTTCGGCGTCAGCCGCTCCCAGGCCCGCCAGGTGGTGCGCCACGGCCATATCGAGGTCAACGGCCGCAAGTGCGACATCCCGTCGGCGGTGGTCAAGATCGGCGACGTGGTCTCCGTCCGCGAGCGCAGCAGAAATAATCCGACGATCCTGGCCGCCCGCGACGCCACCGCGCACGCTCCGGCCCCGAATTGGATCGATGTGGACCGCGAAGCTCTGAAGGGCCGCATTCAGGGCTTGCCCAAGCGCGACGAGTTGGTGCAGATTCAGTTGAACGAGCAGCTCATCGTCGAGCTGTACTCGAAGTAGCCGATGGCTGACGGCTTTTTTAAGAGAGGTTCTTATGTTCAAAGGCTTCCAGAAACCAAAACGATTGGTCGCCAATACCGAAACCCTTACGGAGCGGTATGGCATGTTCACGGCGCAGCCCTTCCAGCGCGGTTTCGGCACCACCATCGGCAACAGTCTGCGCCGCGTGCTGCTGAGTTCGATTGAGGGCGCGGCCATCACCGCCGTCCGCATCGAGGGCGTCGAGCACGAGTTCAGCCCCATACCGGGAGTGGTCGAAGACGCCACCGACATCATCCTCAACCTGAAGCAGATCCCCTTCAAGATCATGGGCGAGGGGGTCAAGACCGTTCGCGTCAATGTGGACCGCCAGGGCGACGTCCGCAGCGGCCAAATCGAAACCGACGCCGACGTGGAAGTGCTCGACCGGGATCTGCATCTCGCCACCGTCAGCGAAGGCGGCAAGCTCCACATCGAAATGCGCCTGAAGACCGGCCGCGGCTACGTCAGCGCCGACAAGAACTTCGACGAGGATCTGGCTCTCGGCTATATTCCCATCGATTCGGTGCACTCGCCCGTGCGCAAGGTGAACTTCGAGGTCGAGGCCGCCCGCCTCGGCCAGATGACCGATTACGACAAGCTCACCCTGCAAGTCTGGACCAACGGCGCCATCTCCCCGCAGGACGCCATCGGCTACGCCGCCAAGCTGCTGAAGGACCACATGGCCATCTTCATCAACTTCGAGGAAGTGCCGGAACAGACCGAGGAGATCTCCGAGCGCGGGCTCGACAAGGTGAGCGAGGTGCTGAACCGCTCCGTCGAGGAGCTCGAGTTGAGCGTCCGCTCCTACAACTGCCTGAAGAACGCCAATATTCAGACCATCGGCGAACTGGTGCAGAAGTCCGAAGCCGAGATGCTGCGCACCAAGAATTTCGGCCGCAAGTCGCTCAACGAAATCAGGGAAATTCTCGCGAACATGGGCTTATCGCTCGGAATGCGCATCGACGCGCATGGCCGCCTGGTCGCCCCGCCGCCGCAGTCCGCGGGCGGGACGGATCTCGGTCCCGACGAGGAAGGCTCGCAGGACCAGATTGGGGAGTAGCCGATGAGACATAAGGTAGCCGGATTCAAACTCAAACGGCCGGTGGACAGCCGCAACTCGCTGTTGCGCAACCTGACCACCAGCGTGATCGAACACGAGCGCGTCGTGACCACGGTCCCCAAGGCCAAGGCCGTCCGCCCGCTGGTCGAGCACATGATCACGCTGGCCAAGGAGGACACCCTCCACACCCGCCGCCAGGCCGCGGGCGTCCTGCGCACGCCGGAGTCGTTGAAGAAGCTCTTCGACACCCTGGGCACGCGCTTCGGCCAGCGCCACGGCGGCTATACCCGCATCACCCGCCTGGGCCCCCGCAAAGGCGACGGCGCCGAGCAGGCCATGATCGAGCTGGTAGGTTCCGAGCTGGTCAAGCGCGCCGCCGACCGCGCCAAGCGCAAGGAAGAGCGCCTGAAAGCCCAGCGCGAAGGTCGCGAGCTCGAAGAAGAAGCCGGAGAGTAGATCCGCTCTCGCATCGCACGGCTGCGACCGGCTTCAGGCCGGCCGGCCGGCGGCGTGCGCCAGCGCCCCGGCTGTTCGACGCTGCGTCTTGCTACCAGCATCTTTCGACTATTTCGCTTGCGTTGCGTTTGTTGCGACTATGCGGTAGGCTTGGGATTGGGGGAACTGAGCCATGCTGCCCGAACCAATCGCACTGCCCGAATCCGAGGGCGCGCAAATCCGGGATCTGAACCGGCTGCTCCAGGGCGGCGTACCCGCGTTGGTCGGCGCCGGCGGTGAGAAACTGGAATTGCCGGACACCGTTTTTCGTCTGCTGAAAGACATCGTGCGGAATATGCAGTTGGGCCGCGCGGTCATGCTGATTCCCGAGAACCGGCAACTGACGACTCAACGGGCAGCCGGTCTGCTCGGTGTTTCGCGGCCTCACCTCATCAAGCTGTTGGAAGCCGCCGAGTTGCCGTACCACAAGGTGGGCAGCCATCGGCGTATTGATCTCCGGGACGTTGTCGCGTATCGGAAGCGGCGCGACGCGGAGCGCAAACAGGCGCTGGACCGTATCGCGAAGGAAGCCTATGAGGCCGGCCTGTACGATCGCACCGGGATGCCCGAGGGCGGCGAAGACGAATGAGGGCGGGCTGCCGCGTCGTCCTCGATGCGTGTGTGTTGATCCCTTTGCCGTTGGCCGATACGCTTCTGCGCATGGCGGAGGCGCCCAGCCTCTACTTGCCGCGGTGGTGCCAGCCCATAATGGATGAAGTGACGCGGAACCTGATCGCGAAGTGGGGCATGCCGATCGACAAGGCCCGCCGACGCGAAGAAGAAATCCGCCGGCATTTTCCCGAAGCATGGGTAGAGGGCCTCGATCCTCTGGTGAACGTGATGACCAACGATCCCGGCGACCGGCATGTCCTGGCGGCGGCTGTCCGGGCGCACGCGAAATTGATCGTGACCTATAACAGGCGCCACTTCCCAATCGATTCCGTCTGGCCGTGGGAGATCGAGGTCGAGGGACCGTCGACATTTCTACGTGGGCTGTACAATCTGGAAGAGCGCCTGTTCGTGCGCAAACTCGATGAACAGGCGGAAGCGATCGGAATTCCTGTCGGCCGGCTGCTGCGAAACCTGTCGAAGAATGTTCCCGCATTCATCGATTACCTCTGTGACGCGCGAGGTATCCGGCTTCCTGGATGACGCCCGCTCGTGGTGCTTAACCGTTTTGGAGGAACGCGGCGCGAACTGGGATCGTGTGAGACGGTCGAAAAACCGGCCCCATGTTGCCGCGCCCAGTGGGGCGGACCTCCCGGTCTGCCTTCTTGTGTTTTCATCGCGTTTCGTGGGCCGCCGGTTGGCAACCAGCCGCTTGCGCCGGCAAACCACCGGCGCGCAGCTTGCCAACCTGCCCGCTCGCGCTCAGACCCCCGTCGGAGCCGCGGCCGTGAGGGTTCCCACCCACGAACGCAACACCGCGCAGTCCTAACCCCGCGGCAGTTGCGGAATGCGCTCGAAATGCCGGTCCCGCGTAATCAGGAGCAGGTCGTGCTCCAACGCCAGCGCGGCGATCCAAAGGTCGTTGTCGGGGACCGGCGTGCCGGCGCGTTTGAGCTGAACGAACAGGCGCGCGTAATGCTCGGCTGTTTCCCGGCCCGGAAACAACACGCCAACGGTCTCCTTGGCCAGCAACTCTTGCAGCAGGATCTCGTTCCTCTGCCTCTGTGCCCCCCCAAGGAATCCGGCTTTCATCTCCGCCAGAACCACCAGCGGAATCCAAACTTCCTCGCACGCGCCCAAGCGCTCCGCCAGCGCCGCGTCGCCCTGGAACAGATCGGTCAGCCGGTTGGTGTCCAGCGCGACCCTCACTTCCACTTCTCCCAGTCGATCTGGCGTTGCGCGGCCAGGGTCTCATCGAAGGCCCGATCGGGGGTCCACCGGCCGGCCAGATCCGAAAAATCGGCTCTCTGCCTGCGCCCGGCGGTCGCCACCGTCAGCTCGTCCAGAATCACCCGATTCAGGCTCTGCTTGCGTCTGGCAGCCCGCTGGCGGAGGATGTGGTCGACCTCGCGGGGGACCCCGCGGATCGTGTACTGAATCGACTCTGCCTGCTGCTTCATGCCTGCATGATAGCATGAATCGCAGGCACAAGAATTCCCGCGAGGAGGCAGGATGCCCCGGTCCCATTCCTGCCCCGCTCGTTTTCCGGCGGTAGACTGGGCGCAGGGGCGCTGCCCGGCCAAGCGGCGGGCCTGCGCGCTCCGCGCGATTCCCCCGCGCGGGCTGTCAACTCCCCAGAGAAACAGAAAGGATGGCGGCAAGAGCACGCTCTTACGCTTCGGGTTTCTTCTTGCGGTCTCCGCGTCGCTCTTCGCGCAACCCGGAATTCCCAACGGGGATTTCGAGAATGGCGCGCCGGGAACGCTCCCCGCTCCCTGGTTCGTGCCCGCGGCTTTCCAGCACTGGTGAGCTTCCGCCGCCGGTGGAAGAGCCCGCGCGCGCGTTGAGCGATTCCGGCCTGCGTAACCTGATCGCGTTCACGAAACTCTTCGGGATCGTCCGGCATTTCCATCCCAGCGACGAGGCCGCCGCTGCGGACTGGAACCGGTTTGCCATCGAGGGTGTTCGCAAGATCGAGGGCGCGGCGTCCCCAGCCCAACTCGCCGGCGGATATTCCGTGACGTGGACCGGCATGAAGGTACTCAAGCAGGACGGCAGCCGGCGCCATGGCGTCGGGATCCGCCCGACCGTTCCCGCCTCTCCAACGCAAGCCGGAGTGGCCGCCGGCCGCGACGAAGTCCTGGAACGCGGCGTCGCCCTGCTCAAGCGGCCGTAGCCGGCGCGCGGCCGCTTGGGAGCGCGCCGCGCTCAGTCCGGCAAAGCTCAGCCCCGGAACACGAACAGGTCGCTCAGCAAGAAGTTGGCCAGCGATGTGAGCGCGATGCTCAACAGGTTCGCCGCCAGGTACGGCACGTGAAGCTGTCCCACGAACAGCCGCATGAACAGCAGGTTGGACGCCATAGAAACGCCCCCGGCGCTGAGGTTGAAGCGCGCCAGGCGGCCCAGCGCCGCGCGGGCGCTCCATGCGCTTCTGGTCCTGTCTGCCCACGTCCAGCGTTCGTGCCAGACGAAATTGTGCAGGACGGCGGTCTCCACGGCCAGCGCCGTCGCCACCAGGTACTGCATGCCGAACAGGCCCTTGAATACCGCCAGGGCCGCCAGTTGCGCCACGATGCCGATGGCGCCGACCGCATTGAACTTCAGGAAGTGACGCAGCCAGGGAAGCCGGCTCAACGGGAGTCCTTGGGGATCGGTTCGGCCCGGTAGAGCGCGGCGGTGTGCTTCGCCGCGGCGGTCAGCAGCATCGCGGTCATGCCCGCGATCCCCACCGTTCCGCCCACGTCGAACAGCCGGTAGGCGCCCCCGAAGAGGTGCGTCACCGGCCAGCGCAGCAGCGTCAGGTTCCCGATCATGAGCAGAATGCGCAGCTCGGTCGGGCTGAGCTTCCAGAATGAAAGATGAAACGTGCCGAGCGTGTATGTCGCCAGGTACACTTCAATCGACAGCATGAAGTAGGCGATCAGCAGGCCGGCCGCGATCCCCTCGCTCATGTAGCCGGAAAGACCCATCCCGGCGAGCAAAAAAAGCGTGCCGAAAGCGTCCACAACGTGGTCCACGTAGAATCCGTAGCGCGGCCGCTGCTGGTTGCGCACGCGCGCCAGCGTCCCGTCCAGGCTGTCTCCCAGCCAGTTCAGGGCCAGACACGCAATGACCAGCAGCAGGCCCCGCCGGCTCCACCGGGAATACCAGTAGCTCAGCCCGGCGCCCGCCAGGGCGGCCAGCCCGAGAGCCGTGAGGTGATCGGAGTTGATCCAGCGCGGCGTGTGGCGGGCCAGCCAGATCAAGCACTTCTTTTCGAGCGGGGCCAGCAGGCTCAGTTGCGCCCGGCTGGCGTCCTGAAATTCGCCCTTCTGCATACCCTATTCTAGATAGATAGGATCCACTTCACGGAATGAGACGCTTTCCAATCACAGCGGTTTGCTTTGGACTGATGGCCTCGGCGCTGGCGGCGGCCGAACTGAAACCCCACACCGTTCAAGCCTTCGACGACTACGCGCGCCGCCTCGAATCCCGGCTGGATGGGCAGTCGAAGGGTCCGGTTTTCTTGTGGTCCGACCAGGAGCCGGCGCGAAACCTCCAGCTTCGTCAGGGGCGGGTTCTGGTCGAGTCCCTGACCGGCGAAGATCCGCTGCGTATTCCGGACGGGCTGATCCACGACTGGGTCGGCGCCGTGTTCATTCCCGGAACCACCCTCGGAAAAGTCATGAGCAAGGCCCAGGACTACGACCATCACAAGGACGTCTACTCGCCCGAAGTGGTCCGTTCGCAACTGGTCCGGCGCAATGGCAACGACTTCGACGTGTACTTGCGGCTGCTGAAGACGAAGTTCCTGGTCACGGTGGTGCTGGACACATACTACGATGTCCAATACGTGCCCCTGGACCCCGCTCGCTGGTACGTCCGCTCGCACAGCGTGCGCATCCTCCAGGTCGACGACGCGGGCAAGCCCGGCGAGCGCCAACTGCCCGCCGGGCGCGACAGCGGTTACCTCTGGCGGCTGTATTCCTACTGGCGATACGCCGAGCGCGACGGCGGCGTGTACATGGAATGCGAAGCCGTCTCGCTGACGCGCGGCATTCCGCCGGGAACGGGTTTTCTCATCGGCGGGATCGTCCGCGATCTGCCCCGGGATTCCCTGACCAACACGCTGCGCAAGACTCGCGATCTGCTGGCTGCCCCCGCCCGCTAAGATGGGCCCCGAAACCCTTCCCACACGAACGCCGGGAACCGCTTGATCGTGCGAAACCCCACGCGCTCGTATAGTCTCACCGCGTCTTCGTTGGCGGCGGTGACCGTCAGGGTTGTGGCGTGGCATCCCATGTCCCGCAGCGCCATCAGCGACTGGCGCAGCAATTGGCGTCCGATGCCCATTCCGCGCGCCGCGGGCGAGGTGCAGATCTGCGTGATGTGGCCGCATCCCGGGGCCACCGTGCTCGTGAGCGAGATGCCGCACAGCCTGCCGCTCGCCGCTTCAAACGCGGCCCGGGAAGCGTCGGGGCGGAAGACCCCGCAACCCGGATAGTTCATGATGTTGCGCAGGAAACGGCGCGCCCCGGCGGCGCTCCGGTACTGGTCGTTGATGCGGGCGTCGATGTGCCCGGCGTATGCCGCCGCGATCAGTTGCGCCGCCGCGTCCTGGTACAGGCTGGACCACTTCTCGATGTAGCAGGGCCTTCGGACCCGCCCTTCCTCCAGGTTCGCGCCGCGAGTTTCCACCCGCATGAAATTGCGCTCGAACGCGCTCGCATGTCCGGCGGCGGGGAGGACCCGGTTCGCGTCGCGGGCGAGCATCATGATCTGCGCTTCGATGCGCCCGATGGCCGGACTCGCGGATATCCCTTCCAGCGCCCATTCGAGCAGCGCGTTCTCGCGTTCCACGGTGCGCAGGGAGCGCCGTACGTAGAGATCGCCGATCAGCCCCTTGTCGTCCTCCAGCATGTAGTAGGCGTACCCGGCGGCTTCACCGTTCTCGACGAGCGCGGCGCCATTCAAGGCGCGCAGATCCACATAGCGGCGCACAAGATCGGCCGGCCCGCTGAAGTCCCATTCGAGTTCCTCCCGCCATGCGGCGGTCTCCTCCTCCAGCAGAGCGTGCAGGTCCCGCGCCGCCAGACGCCGCAGATCGACGATTTCGAACGGCCGTTGGAAAGCCGGATTGAGCCGCGCAGCCATGCCAGCGCCTGCTATTGTAACGCGCGTGCCGCCCCCGGCTTCCGTGGAGTGGGCCTCCGGCCTGCCATGCCCGCTTTCCTGCGGGCATCCCCCGTTCTATTGAGAGCATGCCGCCAGGAATGGCGGCATGGCAGGCCGGAGGCTCGCTCCACAAACGCACCACCCCGGCTTCAGACGGCCACCATGAACGAAACGTTGAGGGCCGACGGCGGCAGCTCGTCGTGTTTGATGCGGTCCGCGATCACTTCGATAGCCAGTCTTTCGGTGCTGCTGATGGCCTCCTCGCGCGTCTCCCCGTAAGTCATGACGCCGGGCAGTTCCAGCGCCTCGGCAATCCAGCGGCCGTCATCTTCCCTGTCGAGCTCAATGGAAAGGTGCACCCCTTCATTGTACGCCAGGCCGCTCTCGTTCATCGACTGCGGGCGGCTCGCTGCGCGAATTGGGGCAGCGGGGCGGGCCGCGGGCACGCCGTCCACCACACGTTGCATTTCACACCTCCGGCTTCCACCGCCCCACCCGAACGTTCGCCCCGCGCGGCGCCCACACCGCCGGATCGGTCGGCCCGAACAACGCCAGCACGGGCGTTCCCACCGCCGCCGCCAGGTGCGTGACGCCTGAATCGTTGCCGATGTAAAGGCGCGCGCTGCCGAGCCAGCAGGCCAGCTCATAGAGGTCGTCGATGCGTACGCAGCTTTGGAGCGGCGGGTCCTCGGGGCCGGCGCACCAGCGCACGGGCATGATCCGCTCCAGCTTCCGCGCCAGCGCCTGAAACTTCGCCAAGGGCCAGTTCTTCTTAGCGCTCCCGGAGAACGGATGGATGGCCGCGAAGTTCTCGCGGCGGACGTCGCAGTCGATGTGCGGCCCGGCGGACGGGCCGCCTTCTCCGGCCCCCGCGATGGCGCGCGCTTGCTCCAGATAGAAATCGGTGGCGTGTACCCCCGCGCCCTCCGGCGGAAGCGCCGGAAAGAAGACGAACGGGAGGCCGAGCGCGCGTACCGATTCCCGGAACTCGGCCCGGTTGGCTCCGTACCACGAGACGACCGAATCGAATCCGCGGAGGTCGTCGATCAGGCGTTGGGGCGGATCCGTCACGCCCAGAAGGTCGAGCCCGGTGGCGCCGATCGGGCGGGCGCGATCGGCGAACCTCGCCAGCGGAACGTTGGGCGAAGCGGCCCAGACCTCCAGGTAGTCCGGTTTCAGGCGCTCCAGGGCGGGAAGGGAAAGGACAAAATCCCCTATGCCGCCCGGCCGGATGACGAGCCTTCGCATCTCGGTTTCAGTATCCCAAAACAGACCTGCCAGACGGTGTTTTATCCACAAAAGATCCACTGTAATCGCGTTGTAACTCGAAGAAAACACGAGCGCAAGAATTCTGAGGAAAACTGCGCTTTTTCATGAGAAACCCGTTGACGCCGGAGCGATCCGGGAGCATATTGGGAGAGGTTCCAAGAGGTTTGAGGAACAGCAAGCCTCCGAGACGTAGCGGACCGCGAACGATGATCTGGGGCCGAACCTAGAAATAGACCGGCTGCGGGGAGCGAACGGGGATCGGGCGGATCGGAAGGTGGGTCGGCAGGCGGCAAATCCTGCGGAACGCTTTGATCCGGAGGGATGTAAAAGTCCTGAAGGGGAGTGGATGTGGGAGGCGCAGTCAGGCGCGCTGGCCGTGGATGGCGCAACGGGCTTGGATCGAGGACGCCGCCGAAACCGGGGCAAACCGGTTTCGGGGGTCGAGGTTCCGGTCGAACGGGCGCTGGAAACGGCAGGCGAGGAAGCGAAGTAGCAGGCTGGGACCATTGACCCCGGAATGGATTCCGCGAAAGCGGGAGCCGTTATGGGCGAGGGAAAGGCCGTTACGAGCGTTCGGCCCCGAGCGGAAGAAAGCTGCGGCGTGTCTTAAGGCATCGATCCTGCAGCCGGGTAAACTGGCTGTTGGGGAGTTTTGAGGCTACGCGTCCGGCGCTTCCGGTTGCGATGTTCAGCGCCGTGTATGCCGGCGGGGAGCATGGCTGGGAATCGGATCACTTGGAACCATTTTTTTGTTTGTCCCGCCGTTTTCAGGCGCCGGACGGTCCTCGCGCGGATCCCCGCTCCGGTGGCCTGCCTTTCCGGAAGGTTAGCAGCAAGACCGCGTGGTTTTCTCCCCGGGGATGGGAAACATGTGGCGCGAAAGCGAGGCGAGGCGCGCCCCGCCCCTGGAAGGGCGCTGTGCGGGGGCCGGACGTGTCCGGCCCGAGCTTTGAGGAACAAATCCAGCGGCCGCGGCGCTAGTGGTTGCCCGCGGCAGCCGCCACCGTACCCTTACGGCTCAAGAAACACTCGCGGCAGAAGACCGGCCGGCCCTGAGTTGGCTTGAAGGGTACCGTGGTTTCCCGGCCGCATTGGGAGCAGGTGGTCATGGTCTCCGTCTTGCCAGGCCCCGCGCCTGAGCCGCCCTGTCGCTTGGTCTTGCAGGTCTTGCACCGTTTGGGTTCGTTCTTGAAATTCTTGTCGTGGAAGAAGTGCTGTTCTCCCGCTGTGAATATGAATTCCGCCCCGCAGTCTACGCACTTGAGGGCGCGATCTTGGAAATCCGGCATAACTCACTGATCCCCGTGCCAGCCTGAACTTCTGCCGATTAGAGCGGCGGGACTTGCGCCCCGCCGCAGGGTTCACTCCGCTTCCCGGCGTGTCTTCTTCCGGTTTCGTTTGCGAGCCAGCGCCTGCTTGGCCCGGCGCTTCTCTCCCGGCTTCAAATAGAATGAGTGCCGCTTGACCTCCTTGATGACGTCCTCTTGCTGCACCTTCCTCTTGAAGCGGCGAAGGGCGTTCTCTAAGGTTTCGCCCTCCTGAAGCTTTACTTCAGCCAAACGAAATACACCTCCCAACTAGACCAAAATCCCCGTGCGGCGCGTTCCGGTCCGGCCATCCGGCGCCTTGGCAAGGCGCGGAGGCGCGCGAAATTTCCCGCGCTTCGCACAGAAGGTACTGATATCATAGGTGGTTGACAGACAAAGTCAAGCTCAATTTTAGGCGCCGCCATCGGGAACGGCTGTCCATTTGCGTGGATTGTCTTTCTTTTCAGGAATTTACACTGAAATGGAAAATGTCTTAGCAATCCTGCTGGCGGGGGGCGCCGGCGAGCGCCTCTTCCCCCTTACCAGAGATACCGCCAAGCCCGCGGTACCCTTCGGAGGGGCCTACCGCATCATCGATTTCACGCTCTCCAATATCGTCAATTCCGACGTCCGCCGAATTCTAATCCTAACACAGTACAAATCCCTGGACCTGATCCGCCACATCCGCGACGGGTGGAATATCTTCTCCTCGGAGCTGGGCGAATACATCGATGTGCTTCCGCCCATGAAGCGGGTACACGAAGACTGGTACCAGGGGACGGCGGACGCCGTCTTCCAGAATTTCCAGAGCATTGAAGCCGAAGCGCCCTATGCGACTTTGGTTCTCTCCGGCGACCAGATCTACAAGATGAACTACCACGAGATGCTGGACCTGCACCGGAGGCACGACGCGGATATCACCATCGCCACCATCCAGGTTCCGCCCGGGGAGGCCTCCCGTTTCGGCGTGGTTGAGATCGATCCCGACTGCCGCGTCGTGGGGTTCGAAGAAAAGCCCCAGCACGACCATCCCAAGCGCTCGCAATTCAATCCGGCCGCGATCAGCGTCTCGATGGGGATCTATGTTTTCAACACCGATGTGCTGCTGCGGGCGCTGCACGAGGACGCGCAAGTTCCCGATTCGGGCCACGATTTCGGCGGGGATGTGCTGCCGCGCCAATTGCAGAAGGCGCGCGTGATCGCTTACGATTTTCGCGACATCAACGGCAAGTCCGCGCGCTACTGGCGCGACGTGGGAACGCTCGACGCCTACTACGAGGCCAACATGGACCTGGTGGACGTGGTACCGGAGTTCAACCTCTACGACCGGCGTTGGCCTATCCGAACCAAGGTGACGCAAGAGCCTCCGGCGAAGTTCGTTTTCGCGCAGGAAGGCAGGCGCATGGGCGTGGCGGTGGATTCGATCGTGAGCGCCGGGGTCATCGTCTCCGGCGGCCGCGTGTTGCACAGCGTGCTGTCGCCGGGCGTGCGCGTGAACAGTTACTGCGAAGTGGAGCATTCGATTCTGATGCCGGGCGCGGAGATCGGCCGCTACAGCCGCATCAACCGCGCCATCGTGAATACGGGCGTGAAGGTCCCCGAGTCCAGCATCATCGGTTTCGATCTGGAAGCGGACCGCGCCAAAGGTTACCACGTCACCGAAGGCGGCATCGTGGTGGTGGCGTAAGAACGGGGAGCGAACACTTTGACGACGACGGTAAAGGCAATGCACAAACTCGTACTCGTACGCCACGGCGAAAGCTCGTGGAACAAGGAGAACCGCTTCACCGGCTGGACGGACGTGGACCTGTCTGAAAAGGGCCTCCAGGAGGCCCACGAGGGCGGCGCCGTCTTGAAAGCCCAGGGCTACACGTTCGACGCGGCCTACACCTCGGTGCTCAAGCGCGCGATCCGCACGTTGTGGATCGTGCTGGACGAAATGGACCTGATGTGGATACCGGTCCACCGTTCCTGGCGCCTGAACGAGCGCCACTACGGCGCGCTGCAAGGGCTGAACAAAGCCGAAACAGCCGCCAAGTTCGGCGAAGACCAGGTGAAGATCTGGCGCCGCAGCTACGACATCCCGCCGCCGGAACTGACCCCGGACGACGAGCGATTTCCGGGCCGCGACCCGCGCTACCAAAGCCTGAGCAAGCAAGAACTTCCGCTGACCGAGTGCCTGAAAGACACCGTGGCGCGTTTTCTGCCGCTGTGGCACGACACCATCGCTCCGGCGATCCGGCAAGGCCAAAAGGCGCTGATCGCCGCCCATGGCAACAGCCTCCGCGCGCTGGTCAAGTACCTGGACAACGTATCGGACCAGGACATCACGGAGTTGAACATTCCCACCGGAATGCCCCTGGTCTACGAACTCGACGAAGATTTGAAGCCGCTCGACCACTACTACCTCGGCGACCCGGAGAAAGTGAAAGCCGCCATGGAGGCGGTAGCGGCGCAGGGGAAGAAGAAGTAGAAGGCAAGGGCTTCGCGCTTGAAATCTCCGCGGGATTTGGGAGTCGGGAGCAACGAGCCGGGCATCGCGGCGAACAGATCCCGCTTGGAGTCCTGCCAAGGGCCGGGCGTGTTCGACCCGTTCCGGACCTGCAGATACACTTCGGGCTTGAGGGTATGGTCGAGCGGGGAAGGCAAGAAGGCAGACCAGGAGGTCCGCCCCACCAAGCACACTTCGGGCTTGAGGGTATGGACGAGCGGAGGTTGCCCGACTTGGCAGGCGAAAGCGCCTGCCCCACCAAGCACACTTCGGGCGTGGAGGTATTGTCAGGTGAGAACTTCGTTGCGGCGGCCGGGGCTCTCGGACTTTTCGCCGTGCGTCACCGGCCGCC
>CAIRXZ010000232.1 GCA_903882645.1 uncultured Acidobacteriia bacterium
ACCAGGGGGTCCGCCCCACCCAAGCGCGGGAGTCCGCATCACTTCCATGTCGCACACCCCGGAGCGGAGGGCGCCTCCTGCGCGCCGCATTACGGCGCGACGGCTATACTGGCCGCTTGCGAAGTCACGCCCCCGATGCTGATCGTAAGCGGCTGCAGCGACGGACTGGTGGGACTGGCTATCGTGATCGTCGCGTCGACCTGGTAAACCCCGACGGTGCCCGGTGTCATCACGCTTCCGCCGCTTACCACCCCCAGGCTAACCCCGCCGATGTAGACCGTGGGTGTGGCGACGGTGGTTACCGACGCTCCCGTCACCGCGCCCGTGGCCGGCTGGTTGTTCACCGGCCCCAAGCCGTTGGCGTAAACCCGAATCGTGTCGTTGATATGGGCCGGACTGGCCACGGAGACCCAGTAGCCCCGAGTGACGTCCCAAACATCCGCGTAAGCCTTGGCGCTGGCGGGGTCCCAGTACTGAAAGACCCCCGGCGAATACGTGGCGATCGGAATGAGATAGTACAGGCCCGGCTCGTCGCCGATCTGGATCATCACGTCCGCCGTGGTCTGCCCTTGCAGTTCCCACGGTATCTGGACATTCACCTGCCCCGCACTGACATAAGGAACCCGCCCCGCGTAGCGCGCGCCCGCCGCGGTATAGAAGCCCACGCTCACGTCCGAAAGCGCGTAAGGCAATGCCGGCGTGGAGAACGCCTGAGTGGCCGGCGCCAGGTAACTGCCGAATATCGAGAGATACGATCCCGGCGCATAGCCGCTGGGAGACTTAAGCGCCTGGTACGACGCCGCGTCCACAATCGCGGCAGTTGTCTGGTAGCCTCGGGCGTATCCGTCGAAAGTCAGCGTCTGGTTGCCGACGCTAACCGTGAAGATCTCATCGCCCACCAGGGTTCCCAAATTGACGTCGGCGCCCGCAATTCCCAAGACGTCGGTCTTGCCATCCAATTGATAATACCCCTGGTAGGTAAAGGAACCTCCGCCGGATGAAGCGCAGCCGACGTTCCAGCTCTGTGCCGCGCCGTTGGGGCAGGTGACGGTCCAAGTCGCAGTCGCGTTTGTAATCGGCAGGCCGTAGCGATCAATCGCCCTGGCGATAACAAGCCACCACGTGTCGCCGGTGGCGCCGACAAAGCTTCCGTTCAGCCCCGGCGAAAGGTTGTACACCGCTCCATCGCTCACCATGTAGAGGTATGGGATGCGGTACACGCTGCTTCCAACGGTGGCTTGGATGTAGCCCTCGTAATTACCCGAAGCGGGAGCGGCGCCGCTCAGCGTAACCGTGACGTTGCTCGATTGCCCCGCCGCCAGGGGCAAGCTCAAAGTGCTTAGCGACACGCTCGCGCTGGAAGTATCGCGCGGATTCACCGTCAAGGTTACCGTTTGGGATGCCGTCGAAATGTTGGTGACCGCCAGGGCGATGCTTGCGGGGAGAGTCAGAGCCGCCTCGTTCGGGTTGAACGAAAGCGCGGCTGGATAGAAGGTGGTGGTTGCCGCTACGGCTGCCGCCGCGTTCAGCTTGCCGGCCCCCATCGCGGTGACGCGCGCCTGCGCGCTGCCCGTGTTTGCGGTAGGGTCGGTGACGCTCGGATTCGCCGTGTTCACCACCGCGGATTTCAATTGCGCCGGAGTGAGACTCTTGCCGTAAAGACTCCGATAGTTCTGCTGCACCAGCGCCACCGCCCCGGCCACCATGCCAACGGCGAAGCTCGTTCCGGTCGCGCCGGTATAACCCGACGCGTTATACATCGGGCTGTTGGGATCGGCCTTCTGCGTGGCCGTGTAAAGATCCGCGCCCGGAGCCAACAGCTCCGGCTTGATCCCATTCGTTCCCATGGCCGGGCCTCGGGAAGAGAACGCCGCGACCGCGTCCGGCGTGGTAGCGGTGGCCGTAAACGCGGGGTCGAGCGTCACCGTGGCGCCCGAGTTCGCATCCACCCAGGCCTTCAGCGATACCCCATCCGCGTACCCGATCATCATCGCGGGAATGCCCGTATCCGTCGCGCCCCAACCGCTGTAAGGAACCCCTCCGTTCGCGGCGTTGGCGGACTGGTAGATCACCACGCCCACCGCGCCCGCATTCTGCGCGTTATCGATCTTCGTGCTGTAGTCGCAGGTTCCGCGCTGGATCAGCGCGATCTTGCCTGTAAGCGAACCGGCGGAAAGCACCGCGCAAGCCAGACCGTCATTGCCCAGTTGCGTCACATCCGCGATTGGCGCGCTCAAGGCCGCCTGCACCTGCGGACCGTCGCCGAACAGTCCCTGGATGTTCTGTAAGTTCGCGGGCGGAGCCAGCGCGACCGCGTGAACCGCCTGGTACTTCAAGTAAGAGTTCGTCGATGCGCCCACCGTGATGGCCGCCGGCGCGGTACCCGGAGTATGGATCGTGTTCAAGGTGGGAACGTTCGGGCCAAGGCTGCCATCGTTGCCCGCCGAGGCGACCACCGACAGGCCCAGGCCCACGGCATTCTGCACAGCCGTCGCGAGCGGATCGCAGCCCACCCCGGCCGAGTTGCCGCACGCCGCGCCGGTGTCCAGCGGCCCGTATAGCGGAGCGTCGCCCTCGCCGTATGCCATGGTGACGATGTCCATGCCGTCGTTGAGGGCGTCGGTAAGCGCCGCAAGCACCCCCATTTGCCGGGCATAGCTGTTGGCGCCCGGAGATCCCTGCACCTTGTAGTTGCCCAGAAACGCCTTCGGCGCAACGCCCTGTATGGTCGCCGCCGGTCCCGTGTTCTGCGCGCCCGCGGCGATCATCGCGATGGCCGTCCCGTGGCCGGTGCGGTCGCTGGGCGTCACATCGTCCGGCACGTAGTTGCGCGAGTCGGGGTCGGCATACGGAGCCAGATTCACGTAACTGCGCGCCACAATCACCTTGTTGTTGGTGAAACTCGTGTTGCCCTTCGGAAACCCCGATGGCGGCGTCAGCGACGAATCCTGAAACGCGGCGTGCGTCTGGTCGATGCCCGAATCGATAATTCCGATCTTGATCCCCGCGCCCGCGCTCCCCACGCCGCCCACCGCGCTCCACGCCGCCGATGCGTTAACCAAGCTCACGGCGGTATTGAGATCCGGCTTCAGAGGCGGTGCGTAGACCACCCGCGTCACCCCCGGTATGGAGCGCAATTGCCTGGCGGTCTCGATGTCCGTGTTGACGAATACGGCGTTCAACAGGATCTGCGAGGCGCCCGCCACCGTCACGTTGCGTCTGGCCAACTCCTCCAGCACCGGCCGTTGCGCCGCCTGGATCTTCTGAAGGTGCGGCTGCATCGCGGCGCTGAAGAGTTCCGCGCGCGATTGGCTTTTCTCGGCCACCGGCGGGTCTTCCAGAATCAGGGCATAGTCCGCCAGGCGGCTGCGCGTCTGGCTGAACGCTGTGAATCCCAGCAAGGTAAAGGCTAAGAACGTTCGCCTCATGGCATTTCCTTTAGACGGACTCCGCGTTTCTGCGTTTCCATTACTATACTGCCACCCGAACCACCGTTACGGCCCCGCATTTTCTTCGCAGGCCGCGCTGAAATCGTGGAGCGGGCCTCCAGGCCTGCCACGCCGGCTTTGGCGCCGGCGTTCGGCGCCGGATGCCGGCAAGGACGCCGGCATGGCACGCCGGAGGCGCGCTCCACGGGGGCTCAGCTCCGCACAATCTCATCCACCACGTCCGCCGCCGCGCGCATCTCCCGCACGTCGTGTACGCGAACGATGTGCGCGCCTCCCAGAATGCTTGCGGCCACCGCCGCGGCGGTGGCGAATCGGGTCTCTTCGGCGGTGGGATGCGCCAGGAACTGCTTGCGCGACGGCCCCACGAGGATCGGCAGATCCAGCGCGGCCAGCGCCGCCAGATGGCCCAGAATCAGCGAGTTCTGCTCCTTGCGCTTTCCGAAGCCGATGCCTGGGTCGATCGCCACCCGCGTCCGGTCCACGCCCTCGTGGCGGGCGCGGCTGACGGCCGCGTCCAGGTCGCGGACGATGGTCCCCATGGCATCGGGCAGCGGCCCCAGTTTCGCCCAGGTCTCCGGCCGCCCGCGCATGTGGTTCAGCACGAGGCCGGCGTCATGGTTGGCGATCACCCGCGCCAGGTGCGGCTCGAAGGTAAGCCCGGAAGGGTCGTTGACGATCTCGGCCCCCAGATCCAGCGCGCGTTCCGCCACTTCCGCCTTGTAAGTGTCCACCGAGATGGGAATCCCGAGCCGGTCCTTCAGGCGTTTCAGCACCGGAATCAGCCGCCGCAGCTCCTCCGCCGCCGGAATCCGCGCCGAGCCTGGGCGCGTCGATTCCGCGCCGATGTCGATGATGTCCGCGCCCTCTTCTTCCATCTCCAGCGCGCGCGCAAACGCGCGGTCGGGGTCCGAGAACTTGCCGCCGTCGGAGAACGAATCGGGCGTTACGTTCAGCACGGCCATCAGCGCGGTACGCTCGCCCAGGTTGATCTCGCGCCGCTTGAGCTTCCAGGAATAGGGCTTTCTCAATGTCTTCGCCTGCTACAAGTCTCTCATGCCGCCCGCGGCTTGGAACGGGCCTCCGGACGGCGCCCGCGGTAACGTACTGGCGAGTACATCGGCGTCCGTTTCCGCTCTATGCGGCGGAGCGGTATCTGTCGGACAATAAGGCAGCGCAAAGAGGATGCTGGTGTGAGCCGACGCACATCTGGCGAGTCCGGAGCGGCTGCCCGAAAGGACGCCGCCCGACTCCTCGGAAGAAGCGGGCGCATGGTTGCGGCGCTGCTCGAATCCGCCGCCCAGGCGATCCTCGGCGTCGATCAAGCCGGACGGATCGCGCTGGCTAACGCCCGGACCTTGGAGATGTTCGGCTATGAGCGCGCGGACCTGCTCGGTTCGCCCATCGAAACGCTGCTGCCGGAAACCGCCCGCGAGAAGCATGCCATCGATCGCGCCGGCTACTTCGCCAACCCTCGAGTCCGGCGCATGGGAACCGGTCTGGAGCTGGCCGGACGGCGCAAGGACGGATCGGAATTCCCCGCCGAGGTGAGCCTCAGCTTCATCCGAACCGCGGATGGCATGTTCGCCATCGCCTTCGTCAGCGATGTCACCCAGCGAAAGCGGCTGGAAGAGCAGTTGATGCACGCCCGCAAGATGGAAGCGGTGGGCCGGCTGGCCGGCGGCGTGGCGCACGACTTCAACAACATGCTCACCGTCGTCTCGGGCTACGCCCAGATGATTCTGGACCAGGCGCCGGCGCTCGATCCGCTGCGCGGCCACGCCGAGGAGATCCTCAGGGCGGCCGGCCGCGCCGCCGCCCTCACCAACCAATTGCTGGCCTTCAGCCGCCCCCAGATCGCGCGGCCCCGCGTGTTCGGCGTGAACACGGTTCTCACCCAGGCCGCCAAGATGCTCCACCGCCTGATTGGCGAGGACATCGAGCTTTCGCTCAGTCTGAGCCCGGACGCCGGGAACATCAAGGCCGATCCCGGACGCCTGGAACAGGCCATCGTCAACCTGGCCGCCAACGCGCGGGACGCCATGCCCAACGGCGGCCGCATCACCATCGAAACCGCGAATACCACCCTCGACGATACCTACGCGAAGACCCACCTGGACGTGCAACCGGGCGAGTACGTCATGATCGCCGTGAGCGACGACGGAAACGGAATGGACGCCGAAACCAGGCGCCGCATCTTCGAGCCGTTCTTCACCACCAAAGCGAAGGGCAAGGGTACCGGCCTCGGTCTGGCGATGGTCTACGGCATTGTCAAACAGGCGGGCGGCGATATCTGGGTCTACAGCGAATTGGGCAAGGGCACGGTGTTCAAGCTTTATTTCCCCAGGGTGCGCGAGCCCGCGTCCGCCTTGGGCGGCCACAGCGCGCCCCCGCTCGCGCGCGAAGGCGGCGAGACCGTCCTGGTGGTGGAGGATGAGCGGGACGTGCGGGAACTAACCGCCAAAATGCTGAAGCGGATGGGCTACCATGCGCTCGCCGCGGCCGGCGGCGCCGAGGCGCTGGCGATCGCCGGAAGCTACGCCGGCCGCATCGCCCTGGTGGTGACGGACGTGGTGATGCCCGACATGGGCGGCGGGCGGCTTGCCGAGGAATTGCGGCGCCGCAGGCCGGACATCAAGATCCTATTCATCTCCGGCTACACCGGGAACACCATTTCCAAGCGCGACGCGCTGGGCGCCGCAGCCTTCCTGGCGAAGCCCTTCAGCCGCGAGGAGCTGGCGCGGAAGGTCCGGGAAGCCCTGGGCGGGCGGCGCGGCCAAGTGGACTGAGGCTGGCTCCGCGTGGCGCGCGCTAGGGACGGCCCGGCATCTGGTAGAATGCCTTGGACGATGACCGCCACTTCCAAACCCGATGCGCGCGCGCCGATCGGGCGCTCGCCCGACCGATTGACCCTGGGCGAGCGCCTCGCGCTCACCGGCAAGTACGTCGCGCTGGAAATCTACACGCCGCGGGAGATCCCGTTGCGCCGCATCGAGGCGCTCGGCGATTCCCTCGCGGAGTGCGTGCGGCAACTGAAAGCCCGCGGCCTCGACCCCGCGTGCTTCGAGTTCACCCGGCTCGCGCCTCCGTACTGACCGGGAACCGCTCCTTGAGGGCCTGAAGAGGAATCCGCGATTCGCAGGCGAAACCGCCTGCGCCACCAAGACAAGTCGTGTGTTTGCGTTGGTGGAGCAGGCGGTTTCGCCTGCTTCGCCCGCTTGCGGGCGTTTCTTGTGCGGCTTCTCACCGCCGCCGCTCTGTTTCCGGCCATCCGCCTCATTCCGAGCAGCGAACGTCAGAGAGTTCTTGTCGCTGAATGCCCCGCCAGCTCCACCAGGTCGCTGAACACGCCGTAGGCGGTCTGCTCTACTCCGGGATCGATCGAGACCGTCCCGAACGTGCCCATCAGGTCGGTGTGGAAGAGGATGATGTTCGAGGTCCCCGGCGCGCAGGCCAGGATGTCGCGGCGGTCCAGCACTTCGGCGCGCACCCTCAGCGAAACGCCCGCGGGCGCGCGCCGCGCGCGAGCGATCAGGCGCACGGTCTTGCCCTGCCGCGCGATTTCCGCCGAGCGCTCCGGGGTGAGGCGTCCGATGCCGCGAGTGGAGACCTGCTGGGGGGTTGCGCGGGCGTCCATCAATACGTTGGCCAGCGCGCAGATCTTCGCGGCCGAGTCCCAGCCCTCGATATCGTAGGCGCCGCCGGCCTCGGTAATGCCCAGCGTGCGCGCCGCGGCCAGGCCGTCCTCGAAGGACCCGCCGCGCTCCATGGTCTCCACCACCACTTTCGACGTGGAATTCAGAGCGCCCGTGAATCCCAGCAGTTTCAGGCCCGGCAGCCCGTGCCGCCACACGTTAAACACGGGAGCGCCATCCATCACGGACGATTCGAACCGGAATCCCACGCCCGCGCCGGCGGCTTCGGCCCGCAAGGCCGCGAATGCGTGCGCGATGGGCCCCTTGTTCGCGGTGGCCACGTGCATCCGGCGGGCGAACGCGGCGCGGATGTGCGAAATCGCGGGCTCCCCCGTGTACGGCTCGAGCGTGGTCAGCTCCACCGCGGCGTCGGCGCCCGCCGCGTCCAGAAACTCCCCTGCCGACGCGGCGCGCGGGCCGAATGGCGGGTCCTCCGGAAGTCCGCGGGCGTCAATCGCCGTGCCGTGGCGCAGGGTATGGATGCCGGTGATGAGGAAGGGAAACTCGCGGCGCTTCCGGCGCAGCAGCCGCGCCAGCGCGCGCCCCGCGTGGCCGTAGCCGATAAGAGCGAGTTTCACCAGGGACCGTTAGCAGGCGAAAGCGCCTGCCCCACCTTCCAGGCGCGGACACCCCATAGGCCCGGCCAGGGGGCCTGGCCGCTGGCGAGGGCGCCCGCCCCACCGAAGGCGGCACAAAGGCTGGAAAACATTAGAACGTGATGCCGACTAGAAACTCGGCCTGGTTCTGCGATCCGCTTACCAGAGCGAGGGGGTCCGTGAAACTGGCCGATCCCCAATGCGTGTACCGGATCTCCGGCGAAATGTGCAGGATCTTCAAACTGATGTCCAAGCCTCCGCCCATCACAAAGCCCTTGGCGAAGTTGCTGGTGGCTGGCGCGCTGGAAAGGCCGGTCTTGGCGGCCACCGTTTGCGTCAGGCCGCTCAGCGTGCTAAAAGCGAACCCCGCGTCTACGAAGGGCCGTACGATCTTGGCCGGGAACCGGTACTTGGCCAGCAGCGGAAACTCGAATTGGCTGCCGGTGACGGTCTCGCTGCCGGCCGACGCGCTGCCGCTGAAGTTCAGGTGGCGGTACAGCGCATCCAGCTCGATCCCCAAGCCAAAGGGCAGGCGCAACTCGATGGTAGGCCCGACGATGAACCGTTTGGCATTGGCGCTAAAACTGAAACTCTGGCTCTGCACCGCGGAAAAGAAATCAGTCAGAGGTACGCCCCCTTTCACGCCGTAGGCCAGGGGCTGCGCGGCGGCCGACGCCGCGCCGAGCAACAACAGCAACATAGGTCTCATGAAATCTCCAACTGGCGAAGCATCGCCGCGGTTTCCATTGTGCGAAGCCGCCCCTATGCGCGAAGCGTGAACGCCTCGCCCAGGTATACCCGCCGTACTTCCGGGTCGCGCGCCAGCGCCTCGGGCGCGCCCGCGCGGAAAATCTCCCCGTTGTGGATGATGTAGGCCGCGTCCGTCACGGCCAGGGTCTCGCTCACGTTATGGTCGGTCACCAGAATGCCGATGCCCTGACGCTTGAGATCGAAGATAATCCGCTGCAATTCGAGAACCTGGATCGGGTCGATGCCGGAGAACGGCTCGTCGAGCAGCAGAAACATGGGATCGATGACCAGGGACCTGGCGATCTCGACGCGCCGCCGCTCGCCGCCCGAAAGCACGTACCCCTGGTTGCGCCGCACCTTGTCCAACCCGAGCTGATCGATCAACCGGTCCATCTTCTCGCGGCGCTGGCGGGAGCGCAGAGGCAGAGTCTCCAGAATCGCCATCAGGTTCTCTTCCACCGTGAGCTTCCGGAAGATCGAGGCTTCCTGCGGGAGATAGCTGATGCCGCGTTGCGCGCGCCGGTACATCGGCAGACGCGTGATGTCCTCGCCATCGAGGCGCACGCTGCCGGAATCGGGGCTGACCAGGCCGACGATCATGTAGAAGGTTGTGGTTTTGCCGGCCCCATTGGGACCGAGCAGCCCCACCACCTTGCCCTGCTCGACGCACAGCGAAACGTCATGCACTACGGGCCGGCCGCGGTAACTCTTGGAGATCTGCCTGGTTTCGAGTACGCTCATGGGGCCGACTTGCGCTTCTGAACGATCCGGCTCTTGACGGGGTCGCTGGCGGCCCCATTCACCAGCAGCCTATCATCGTTGGGGAAGTAGGTCAATTCAAGCCCTTCCGACGTACTGCCCGCGCTGTCCACTATCCTGGCTTTGGAGCCGCGCAGAATCACTTTGGCTTCGGCGGCGTAGTATTCGCTGTGCTCGCCCGTGCCGGTGCGCGGGCCGGCGGGCGAGGCGTCTACAATCTCCACCGCCCCGTCGGCGAAGGCCTTGTCCAGGCGCGAATCGCCGGAGTCCGCCAGGTAAGCGCGCAGCTCCCTGGATTTCACCCAGAGGCCGCCGCGGCCCAGCGAGACGCCGCCGGTATATACCGCCAGGCGGTCGCCATCGGTGTATACCAGATGCGGGGCGTGCGCGACGGTGCGCACGGGGTTGGCCGGCGGAGCCTTTTTCTCGCCCGGTTTGGGCGGCCCGTCTTTCGGCTGGTCCCAAAGATCGGTGGTCACGTTGCCGTTCGCCACCAGCGTGCGCTTATCCCTGTCCAGGTCGATGACGTCCGCCAGAATGCGGTTCGCTCCCTGCGACATCACCGCGTCGCCCACGTAGCTGATGGCGCGGTTGCGGTTGGCGGACATCATCTTGCGCGCCTGCGCCTGTATCGGCTCGTCGCCGGAGAGCATGTCGGAGTTCTTCTTCGGGTCTTTGTCCGGCAGGCGGCTGGATTTCACGCCGCCGTCGGCCGTGAAATCGCCCGTGCGTTGGTCCAGGCGGATCTGAGGCGCCCAAGTGGAACCAGTGTCGTCCCACATGCGCGCGGAATCCTGGAGCAGAATGACGTCCGTATCGGAATCCAGGGTGGCCTTGACGGCGCGCGCGTGGCGGTCGCCTTCGTCGTAGGTGAAATCGCCGGTTTGCTCCATGGCCGCCAGACGGCTGGTCTTCGGATCGAAGCGCGCCGTTATCTCGCGGCTGGAGGTAAGCGCCAGCTTGCGGTTGCGCTTTTGCTCGTCCGCCGTGGGGGTGGTCTGGGTCTTCGCGTTGGTGGCGCGGAACGACGCGATCCGGTTCTGCGGCCCGTAAACGATGACCATGTCGTTTCCGGTGAGCGTGCGGCGGCGCTGCGACGGCAGGTTCGGGAGGAAATCCAGCGTCCCGGGCGAGTGCGTCACCACGTTGTCGATCTCCTTGCCACCCGCGCGCATCTTCATCTCCAGGCTCTGCGCGCTCAGCACGTGCGTCTCGCTCAAGGGACGGCCCTGGACGGGCAGCGGCTTGGAGGTTACCACCGCGTTGCCCGTCGCCAGGACGCGCTCCAGAACGCTCTCGTCGTCGTCCGTCGAAAAGAACAGATCCACGCTGTCGGCCTTGACGGCGGTTTCGGCGGATTCCGAGTCGGAGGTGAGCTGGGCGTTGGCGCGCCCCTTGATTGTCTGGGCCACGCCGTCGGCGTCGAAATCCACCGTCAGGTCGTCGGCCGCGTAGCGCACCTTGCGATTGGGATAGACGGCGATGCCGTGCGCCATCTTGGCCAGCGCCTGGCGAAGCACCGTCTTTTTCTCTCCGCCCTCCTCCTCCACCTCCTGGAGATGAACAATGCCGTCCTGGCCTTCGACCACGGTCTCTCCGCGCGTCAGGCGCCCCCAAGGCTGAAGCAGGATTACCGAATCGGCCTCGCGGTAGATGAGGCTCCCGGCCTCGATCTTCACGGGCTTGGCGTTGGGGCGGCGGGCCTTCCAGTTCAACTCCACATCGCTCTTCATCACCAGTTCGCGCGAGCCGGGATCGTAGGACCCGCCCGTGGCCTTGCCCTCGCCGTTCTGGAAGACGAAGGTCGCCGGACGGGCAGTGTCCGCTTTGCCGGTGTCGGGATCGAGGCTGATGCCGGACGATTTGATGGAGACCAGGGTGTGCTTCGGCTCTCCGGCGGCCGGCTCCCCGAGAATGATCTCGACATCGCCATCCGAGTAAAAACGGTTGTCGTTGGTGGTCAAGCTGGCTTCGGCGCTCTGAATCAGGTCGTAGGCGGTACCCGTCTTGTTGAACAGCTTTAACTTCACGCCTTTCAGATCCACGCGGGACGAGTCCTTCGTCTGCCGGTAGTCGGAGGCGTCCAGGGACCATACTCTCCGCCCGGCTGCGGAGTTCTCGGCGTGCCAGTTGGCGGCCGAGGCGCTCAACCCCGCGGGCAGCGGCTGAGGCGTGGCGGGAGCCGACGCGCGCAATGCTTTCTTGGAGGCCCGGTAGGTAACGCCCACGCCGCCGAGGATCGCGGCAATCGCCACCAACAACAGCCATCGCGCGCCTCTCATGGATAAGACCAATATAGCAATTGGACGGACGCGCCTTTCCGATGGGTACGCGGGAGGTCCATGCGGTATCCTGGAGGCAATGGCGATTCACAACTTCCTTCGCGCGGGGATGGCCCTGGCGGCGCTCTGTGCGGCCCTGCCGGCGCTGGCGGACACGCAATTCCGCGTCCGGAGAATGACCCGCGGCGATGTTCCGCTTGGCAAGGGCCAGTGCGACATACGGCTCCAGGTGGATAACGAGGTCGAAGTCACCGTGCGGCGGGACATGGTCACGCTCCACACAATCAGCGGGCGCGCTGCCCGCGACGACGGGTCCGAATGCAACGCGCCGCTGCCCGGCCGCGACGCTCCCGGCTTTCAGTTCCAAGTCACGGAAAGCCGGAACGAGATCGCCCTGCTGGCCGCGCCTTCGCGGCGCAACGATTTCGCGGCCGTCGTGCGCATCCACGACACCGCGGGCGGCGAGGGCCGCTACTCGTTCCGCCTCACCTGGCAGATGACGGGCGGCGAGGATTCCGGACGCGCGGGGCCGGGCATGTTCCCCGAGCAGGGGCGCGGCGGCCCGGGCTTTAGCTGGAACAACGCAATCCACTTCGACGGAGCGGGACGCGGTTCGTCCACGCTCACGTCCTATGGCTCGCAGCGGATCTCCGGCGTCACGGCCGATATCGACCGGGGCGGCAAGATCGTCGTCAGCTTCCGCGGCGAAACCGAGCGCCCCTTGACGTTCACCGGAACCGTGATCGGGCGCGAGGGCCCGCAATACAAAGCCGATGTGACGACCGAGGACGGCCGCGCCCGCGGCTCCATGTTCCTCACCATCGGTCCCCGCGACCAGATCGACGCGATTACCTTCGACGCTTCGGACCGCTTCGTGCGGCTGCAAGTGACCTGGGCGCGACGGTAGTTCCCCGATCGCGAAATGCGGCGCTGTTGACAAGCCGCTCGCTCGCGCTCGAACCCCCGTTCAGAGCCGCGACCGTGAGGGAGCGGTTCCCACCCACGAGCACAACATCACGCGGTCGAAGACCTGGGATCTGCTGCCAAGCCGATAAAAGGGCCTGAAGATCGAGTGAAGACTGCCGTATAATCTCCAAAGATGCTCGTCGCCCTGTTCCGAACGACGCGACCTCTGTCGTCGCTGGTGGCTGGAACGTTGTCCGCCGCCGTCGTGGCAGCCGGCCAGGGCCGTCTCTCTCCCACGAGCCTCGGAGCGGGTCTGGCAATGACCGCCCTGACGATGTTCGGTTTTGCCGTCAACGATATCTTGGATTGCCGCAAGGACCGGGCGGCGGGCATCCGGCGGCCGGTGGCTTCCGGAGAGCTGTCCCGGAGACGGGCTTCGTACCTGGCGGCTGCGCTGCTCTTTTGCGCGGGTCTTTTTTCGGCGGGCGTCGGCGCGGGCGGAAAAGTGCTGGCTGCGACGGCGCTGGCGCTTGTCCTTTACTCGCCCGTTGCCCAGAGGTATCCCTTGACCAAGGGTCCACTCGTGGCCGGCCTGTGCTGTGCACCCCTGCTTTACGGGGCCGCCGCCGGCGGCGTCCATTGTTCGCCGCTCTCCTATGCCCTGCTTGCTTGCTTCGTGCTGGGACGCGAGGCTCTGATGGATGCCGACGAGATGGCGGGCGACCGCCGGGCCGGCATCCATACCGTCGCGGTAATCTGTGGAGCCGGATTCGCCAAGCGGGCCGGTTCGGCGCTCATGTTTCTGTCGGCCGCCGGCCTCGCGGTGATCGCCCGAGGGGGCGCCGGGAGGATTGCGGGCGCCGCCACGCTTCTTTCGCTGGCGGGCGTGTTCGCCTGGCCCGGTCTGGACGATAGCGGACGGATCCGCCTGTCGCGCTTTCCCATGTTGATCGGCGCCGTGGCAATCGCCTGCGCCGGAGTTTGACCGGGAGCTGCTGTGATTCCAGCGTTCGAACTCTCGAAATGGTACGCGGACTGCGCCACCGAACAAGGCGGCGCCGTAATCGTCTATCGCGCGGAACTCCGCTGGCGCGGGCCCGTCATCCACTACGCGAGCCTGCTCGAGAGCCATGACGGGCTTCCGGCGCGGAGCCGGTTTTCGCTGCGCAAGCGCCCGGCGCCGGCGGTCCGCGACGGCCGGATCGAATGGAAGTCGCCGGCGTGGTCCGCCGAGGCTTGCTGGCGTGAGCCGGGTCCCGGCATCCGGGAAGTGCTGTTCGATTCGGAGGCCGGATCGGTGGAGTGGGACTGCCTGGCGCCACGGGCCGCGGCGGAAGTCCGGATCGGCGCGGAGCCGCCCTACCGCGGCTGGGGCTACGTCGAGCGCTTGCGGATGACGCTCCCGCCCTGGCGTCTGCCGATCCGCGAGCTGCGCTGGGGCCGGTTTGTGAACTCCACCGATGCGCTGGTCTGGATCGATTGGCGCGGCCCCTACAACCGGCAGGTGGTCTACTACAACGGCTCGCCCGCCGCCGCCGGCGCGATCGGCGACCGCGAGATCGCGCTTCAAAACGGGGAGGCCGTCCTGACCCTCGACAAGGGGACCGTGCTGCGCGATGGCGCGCTCGGGAGTACGGCCCTATCGGTCTTCCCCAACGCCCGGAGGCTGTTCCCGGCGAGCATCCTGGGCGTACGCGAGCGCAAATGGCTGAGCCGCGCGGTCCTGCGGCGGCCCGGCCGCGAAGATTCCTTCGGGATGGCGATTCACGAGGTGGTCGAATGGCCCTGAGCCGGTCTGGCAAGTTCCTCTACGGCGTTGCGTTCACGGTCCTGCTGCCGGTTGCCCTGGCAGCCTGGGCGGCGTCCACGGCCGGCATCGTTCACATCCCGGCCGCCGCGTCCCTGCCGTGGGGTCTGCCGATCGCCGCGGCCGGCGCCGCCCTGGTGATCCTCGGGATGGCGCACATCCGGATCTACGGCGGGGGCCTTCCGATGAATGCGTGCCCGCCGCCACGCTACGTGTCGCAAGGCATCTATCGTCTGCTTCCTCATCCTATCTACACCGGTTTCCCGATCCTCTGCGCCGGCGTCTCCGTCGCCGCGGGGTCGGCCAGCGGGTTGTGGCTGGTGTCGCCGATCGTGGCGTTGGGTTGCGCTGCCCTGGTACTCGGCTACGAGCGGCACGACCTTCAGAAACGATTCGGCCGCGCCCCGCGGAACCTGTTGCCGGAGGCGGGCGAAGCGGCGCCGGCGGTTTCGGATGTTTTGGCCTGCTACGCCTTTGTGCTGCTGCCATGGCTTGTTCTGTACGAAGCGATCATCGCCATGGGGCCCCCGCCCGATGCCATCGCGGCCCTGCTGCCCTTCGAGCGGCGCCTGCCGGTGATCGAATGGTCGGAGGCATTCTATGCCAGCGCCTACGTGCTGACCGCTCTCGCGCCGTTTTTCGCCCGGACCCGCGGCGACCTGCGCGCGTTCTCGGTGCGCGGCTTGGGCGCAATGGTTGTGGCCTTCCCTCTTTACCTGGCCGTGCCCTTGACGGCGCCGCCGCGTCCGTTCACGCCGCACACGGCGCTCGGCCGCTTGTTGTCTTGGGAGCGGGCGGTGGATAGCCCGGCGGCGGCCTTCCCGTCGTTTCACGTCATCTGGGCCGTGCTGGCCGCGGAGGTTTTCGCGCGGCGATGGCCCCGCCTCGCCTGGGCGTGGCGCGGCTGGGCGCTCCTGGTGGCCGCAAGTTGCGTGACCACCGGGCAGCATCCGCTTGCCGACGTCCTCGGCGGATTCGCCACCGTCGGCCTGGTCGTGAAAGGTCCCGCCCTGTGGCAAGTCATGCGGGCGCAGGCGGAGCGCATCGCGAACTCGTGGAAGGAGTGGCGAGTTGGCCCGGTGCGCGTGATCAACCACGGCTTCTACCCCGGCGTCGGAGCATTCATCGCGCTCGGGATCGCCGGAGCGGTGGCCGGGCCGGGCAACCAGCCGGCCATTCTGTTCGCCGCCGCCGCGGCCGTGGTGGGCGCGGCTCTGTGGGCGCAGTACATCGAGGGATCGCCGCAGTTGCTGCGGCCGTTCGGCTTTTACGGCGGCCTGCTGGGCGGAACCCTCGGCGCGTTGGCGGCTCCGCTGTTCGGGACCAGCCCGTGGCTGGTGCTGGCGGCGTTCGCGTGCGGCGGGCCGTGGGCGCAAGCGATGGGCAGGCTGCGCTGCCTGGTACAGGGTTGCTGCCATGGCAGCCCCGCGCCCGAATCCATCGGGATTCGCTACCTCCACCCGCGTTCGCGCGTCTGCCGGATGACCGCGTGGACCGGCGCGCCGCTCCACCCCACCCCCGTGTACTCGATCCTCTGGAATGGCGTTGTGGCGCTGGCCGTGACGCGCCTGTGGTTCCTGCACGCGCCGCTGTGCCTGATCGCGGGGATGTACTTCATTCTCACGGGCCTTGGCCGGTTTGTGGAGGAAGCCTGGCGCGGCGAGCCGCAAACCCCGGTCTTCGCCGGCCTGCGGCTCTATCAGTGGGCGGCCGTGGCGAGCGTCTTCACCGGAGCGCTGATGACGTGCGTCGGCGGAAACGCCGCGGCTCCGGCTCCCCGCCTGGAGTGGATCGCGCTCGTCCCCGCCGCGCTCTTCGGGGCGGCGGTTTGGTGCGCCATGGGCGTGGACTTCCCGAATTCCAATCGCCGCTTCTCGCGGCTGGTGTAGAACATCGGTGCTCAGTTAGCCCAGCGAGTGGGGCGAAGAGTCCTGCGGCGAGATGGCAACGTTCGGAGTCGCCGGCAGCTTGGCAAAAGGAGCGGTTGGGGCTAGAATGGGTCGTCAATGATCATCTCTCGGCTGGTCCTGAAGAACTGGAGGAACTTCCGCGCTGCGGACATAAGGTTTACGGAGCGGGTTTTCGTCATAGGACCGAATGCTTCGGGAAAGTCGAACCTCCTTGACGTGTTCCGATTCCTAAGAGATATAGCGAAGTCCGGAGGTGGTCTTCAGCAGGCAATCGTTCAGCGTGGTGGTCTTTCAAAGGTGCGTTGCCTGGCTGCCCGGAAGGAACCGGACGTTGAGATCGAGATCGAGTTGTCTGAGGACGGATGCAAGCCACTGTGGCGGTACGGCATAGGCATCACGCAGCAGGTGCGTGGCTACCGGCAGCCTATTCTTAGATTCGAGAAGATATGGAGAGGCGATACCCTCATCCGCGAGCGGCCGGACGCCGATGACGCCGATGAATTGCGTCTGACCCAAACGCACCTGGAGCAGATAAACTCGAATGCCGATTTTCGGGAGATCGGGAGGTTTCTTGAGTCCATCCGCTACCTTCACCTGGTCCCCCAACTCCTAAGACATCCGGAAGCCTTTCAGGGACCGGGTATTCCAGATGACCCTTACGGGCGCAATTTCCTGGAGATGGTGGTCAAGACGCCGGAAAAGACTCGCAGGTCGCGGCTCAAGCGGATCGAAGCGGCCCTTCGAGAAGCGGTCCCTCAATTAAAGGGCCTCACCGACATGAAAGACGAGACCGGAATTCCGCATCTCGAAGCAACATACGCTCATTGGCGACCAAACGCCGGCAGGCAGCGTGAGGACCAGTTCTCAGATGGCACTTTGCGCCTCATCGGCCTCTTCTGGTCTCTCATGGAGGGCGAAGCCCCCCTTCTTCTCGAAGAGCCAGAACTTTCTCTGCACTCTGAGATTGTCGCCAAGCTGCCCCCTCTGTTTTACAGGCTACAGAGAAAAAGAAGGCGGCAGATCTTCGTAAGCACACATAGTGGGGACATGCTGTCGCAGAAGAGTATAGGTGGAGAAGAAGTCATTATCCTGAGACCCGACAAGGAGGGCACGGTCGTTGAGGTTGCGTCGTCCATTGATGAAGTGCGGAATTTGCTCGAGGCCGGACTGAGCGTTGCGGATGTCGTGCTGCCCCGAACGAGGCCTGCTGGCCTCGGTCAACTCGATCTGTTCGAATGACGCCCATTCCTGTTAACCTCGCGACCGAAGACGAGCTCAGCGAGGTGACCCTGTTCAAGATCCTCGCTGGGATTGATCGTTATGCCGTTGGCACCGCTTACCGGCGCGGAGGCTTCGGGTACCTTCGACGAACCATATGTGGGTGGAATAGCGCCGCGAAGGGCATACCGTTCGTTGTTCTAACGGATCTCGATACACTTGAGTGCCCTGCCAAGCTGATCAACGATTGGCTCCCCGTTCCCAAGCATCCGAATCTCCTGTTTCGCATCGCAGTTCGCGAAGTGGAGTCATGGCTCCTGGCCGACCCGGGAAATCTGTCGGAGTTTCTTACCGTACAGAAGGCGCTGCTACCTACGGAGACCGACGCCCTTGCCGATCCAAAGGCTGCCATTGTGAACTTAGCTCGGCAGTCGCGGTCAAAGGCCATCCGTGACCGAATTGTCCCTAGAAGGGGCAGTACGGCAAAGCAAGGACCAGACTATAACGGCTGCCTCGGATCGTTTGTCCGAGGCTCCTGGGATGTCAATGCTGCAAAGGGGAACTCGCCGAGCCTCGCGAAAACGGTTGATCGCCTTGCTTCATTCAGCCCGGTGTGGCGATAAGCGCTTTCCGCGCGGGCGGCACGCCTGCGATGCGCGCGGAACGTGCGATGTGAGCGCCAAGCCCGCCACTGCGATTCCCGCAGTGGCAACTGCCAATGGATGGTCCGCCCCACTGGCTACTTCCTCGGCCGCGACGGGCGCATCTCGACGCGGCTGACCATGGTGCGCTCGGGCATGCGCAAAACCATGATGACGGCTTCGGCGACGTCCTCGGGACCGATCATCCAACTCGTATCGCCGGAGCGGTCGGATGGGCCGCCCGAGAACCCGGTATCCACGCTGCCGGGCATGATGGAGCTGACCCGGACGTTGTCGTGGCGGTGGTCCAGCATGAGCGCTTCGGTGAAGCCGTTCAACCCGAACTTCGACGCGTTGTATCCCGCCCCGCCCGAGAAAGCGTTCTTGGCGGCCAGGCTCGAGATGTTCACGATGAAGCCGCCGCCGCGTTTCCGAAACCGGGCAAGCGCCTCGCGCGAACAGTAGAACGGGCCGTTGAGATTCAGGTCGATGTTCCGATGCCACTCTTCCGGCGTCATCTCCGCCACCTTGCGAAAGACGCCTTCGCCGGCGTTGTTCACCAGAATGTCCAGCGCTCCGAAATCCCGGTCCACGTCCTCGAAAAAGCCGCGGACTTGCGCGAGGTCCGTGACGTCGGCGGCGTATCCGCGGACCTTGCCCAGCGGCTGCATCTCCCCCGCCGCGCGGGAGGCCGATTCCGGCGAGCGCCCGCAGACAGCCACCGACGCGCCTTCCCGCAAGAGCCGTTCGGCGATGGCGCGCCCAATGCCGCGCGTGCCGCCAGTGACGATAGCGATCTTCCCGGAGAGTGTTTCCATTCACAAGTCCTTTCAATTCTCACGCTAGCAACAACGCGCCCTTCACCGAGCCAGGTGAACGGCGTCTCCGTATGCCGTAAGCGCCTCGTCGGCCGTCAACAGGACGAGTTTCTCGACCTGCGCTTGCGCGACCAGCATCCGATCGAAAGGATCGCGGTGGCGCCACGGGAGCAGGGAGACCTGCCTGGGGTGCGAGGCCAGCAACGGCAGGCTCTCGAAGGATTCGGCCGCCAGCCTCTCGGTGAAGTCAACCGGCAGCCGCAACTTTCCCAGGCTTTGCTTGAGCCGGATCTCCCAAAGAGAGACGGCGCTGACGAACACGGTGTTCTCCGGGTCGCGGATCAGTTCCGTGGCTTGCGCGGAGAGCGACGGACTGGCCGCCAGCCACCACAGCAGGAGGCGCGTGTCGAGTAGGATCCTCAACTCCGTGGTTCCTTCAGTCCGAATGCTTCCGCCATGTCGTCCGGCAGATTGTCGAAGTCGGGAGCGATCTGGATTTCACCCGCCATCGAGCCAGGCGTTCTGGGCTGGGCGGGGCCGCGCAGGGCTACTAATCGGGCAACCGGCTTGCCGGCTTTGGCGATGATGACTTCGTTTCCGTGTTGCACCGCTTCGATGAGCGCCGAAAGTTCGGCCTTCGCTTCGGAAATGTTACGCACTACCACACTCCGATTCTAGCATAGACCAGATCTGGTCTGGTCTTATGAAGAACGATCTTGTGGGGCCAGCCCTTTCGGGCTGCCGCCGGCTTTTGAGCCGGCGTTCTTCGGGTTGTCGCGCCACGCCGGGCCAAAGCCCGGCGGCAGGCCCAAAGGCCTGCCCCACTTTCATGTCGCGCACCCAGGCCGGCCCCTGAAAAGAACCGGCTCGTTCGCCATGCTAAACTTGTCGGTGCGCTGGTTCGTGGCGAAGTGGCGGAACTGGCAGACGCACCAGACTCAAAATCATCCGTATACCACTTTTTAGCCATACTAAGACGACTGTTTTCAGCAAGATCCCTAAAGCTTGGACCCCTGTGATACACTTACACAAGCGTTGCACAGTTTGGCTTTTACCGCAGCGCGAACCTTATGCCGGAAAAACACACGATCCTGGGCGGCAAGGTCCACGTCTACAGGCGCGACAACAGCAGTCGCTGGCAGTGCGCCACCTACCTTGCAGGAAAAAACAGACGGGTTTCAACCAAGGAAGACAGCCTCGCCAAGGCCAAGGACTTCGCCGAGGACTGGTTTCTGGAACTGCGCGGCAAGGCCCGCAGCGGTGAAATAACCAGCGAAAAAACCTTTCGCGAAGCCGCTGTGCAATTCGAGCGCGAATACCAGATCATCACCGAGGGCCAACGTAATGCCGAGTACGTTGAAGGCCACAGCACGCGCCTCCGGCTTCATCTGGTGCCCTTCTTCGGCAACATGGGACTTTCCGAGATCACGCCCGGCCAGGTACAGGAGTACCGCATTCACCGCCACGAGGAAGCGGTGAAGGAGCACGGCAAGCCGCCGGCCCGGAGTACCATGCATCAGGAAATCGTCGTGCTGCGGCAGACCCTCAAAGCCGCCGTGCGCCACCGGTGGCTGGACCGGCTGCCGGATCTCTCCGAGCCCTACCGGGCGTCGGGGAAGATCTCGCACCGCGCTTGGTTTTCCCCGGAGGAATACAAGCAGCTCTATGAAGCCACCCGGCGCCGGGCTCACGCTCCGAAAAATCCCCGCTACAAATGGGAATCCGAACAGCTTCACGACTATGTCCTGTTCATGGCCAACACCGGCCTGCGTCCGGACGAAGCGAACCACCTTGAATACCGCGACGTGAAGATCGTCGATGATCAGGGCAGCAACGAAACCATCCTTGAAATCGAGGTCCGCGGCAAGCGCGGCGTCGGCTATTGCAAGAGCACCAGCGGAGCCGTCAGGCCTTTCCAGAGGCTGGTCGAGAGAAACAAGCCGCAGCCGACCGATCCGATTTTTCCGAAGACCCACCGTCAACTCTTCAACACCATCCTGGACGAAGAAGGCCTCAAGAAAGACCGTGAAGGACAACCCCGCACGGCCTACAGCCTGCGGCACACCTACATCTGCCTGCGTCTGATGGAGGGCGCGGACATTTATCAGATCGCCAAGAACTGCCGCACCAGCGTTGAGATGATCGAGAAATACTACGCTTCCCACCTCAAGAACAGCCTCGACGCCGCCGCGATCAACATACGGCGGCCGAAAACCAAGAAGAAGAACGAGCCTGCCACCGAACAAGAGGAATAGGGACGCGTGAGCGATGACGCCCCTGATCTTCGTAATGCTAAAATGAAGAAGCGCAGAACTGCGCTGTGGCGGGCTGGCGGAACTGGCAGACGCAGACGGCTCAAAATCGTCCGACCGCAAGGTCATGGGGGTTCAAGTCCCTCGCCCGCTACCATCATCATCAAGGCCCTCGCTCCGAAGCCGAAAAGCCTGCGGGTCGCCACGATCCCGCTTCGGCGCAGGGGATGGCACCATCCCGCGCAGGGCCGATCCCTTTGAACTGGCAGTCTATCCCTCCGCCCGTACCACCGTTTTTCCTGGCGCCGGGAAAAAGCGGGACACCTGCTCCCGCCCCGGCGGCCGAGGATGGAACCATCCTCATCCGAGACACATGATGGCTTGACGGGCGGCAGATTCTACACGAAACGACTCTGATCAATTTCGCGCCCCGGACCGCCGAACTGCAAAAAAACGCCCGGGACGGGTTGGGGCAGGGCGCACTCAAACTGCAAACCTTTTAACCCGTCTGCATTTCCCTCCGGAAACAGCATACAGGCCGCCCGCCGCAGTCAAGGGTCGAGATGAACGGCAAAAAACGCCGCCCTTGACTCATGCGCCGGGACGCCCTGTAAAAAACCCTTTGTCCCCACAAGAGGGAAATGCAGGTCTCAAAAGGTTTTCAAGAGCCGCGACAAGAGGCGGTACGCGAAGCGGAGGGAAACCTCGACAAGAGGCGAAGCCGGCGCGGGAAACCGAAAGAGAAGGGGAGGATGCCGCCTCGTTGGGCGGCAAACCGCTTATGACCGTGGCTTGCGGGATGTTTGAAGACCGCCGTAACAGATTCATTCGAATATGGTTATACTCCTGTATGCGGGTTTTCCTCGCTTTTTGGGTACTGATGACGGCGCAGGCTTGCTTGGGTCTGGCGGTCTGGTACGCGTTTTCAAGTAGCCGGGGTCTGAAGACATAGACAGAAGCCAGCTTCTGTCGGAAGCGCAGCGGACGCGGTGATCTGTGGCTCTCAGGCCCCTGCATACGGCCCCGCTCCTGGCGTATTATGGAACGATGCCAGAAGACGACGTCGAAAAATTCCGCTTCCTCAGCAGAATTTGTGGGGCGATTCTGGCTCTGGGAGTCGTCCCAAGTTGTGATACAGGGCAATTTCCATGGCGTCGAAGGTGCGAAAGCCGTAGGATCGTCTGGTAACC
>CAIRXZ010000233.1 GCA_903882645.1 uncultured Acidobacteriia bacterium
ATCGCCCAAACTCAATCAGGCGCGTCTTGTCCGGGTGTAACTCCAGTCCGAATTCTCGCAGCCGCTCCCGCAGTTGCTCCAGGAATCGTTCCGCGTCCTCCCGGTGCTGGAATCCCAGTACGGCGTCGTCGGCGTAGCGCATGACGAGCATGTCGCCCCGCGCCACCTTCTCCCGCCATACCTTTACCCACACATCGAGCACATAATGCAGGTAGAGATTGGCTAGGATCGGCGAAATCACCGACTTTTGCGGCGTCCCTTCCTCCGTCTCGAACCACCGTCCATCCTCCATCACGCCCGCCTTCAGCCATTTCTGGATCAGACGGACGATGCGCGTGTCTGCAATTCGATGCTCCACGAATTTGACCATCCACTCGTGCCCGACTTTGTCGAAAAACGACCGGATGTCCAGATCCAGCACCCAGTTCACTTTTCTCTGCGTGATCCCGACGCTCAGCGCGTCCAATGCATCTTGCTGGCTCCGCCCTGGCCGGAACCCGTAGCTGAAGCCCAGAAAGTCCTCTTCCCAGATCTGGTTGAGAACCGTCCCTACCGCACGCTGGACGATCTTGTCCTCCAACGCCGCGATCCCCAACGGTCGTTGCCTCCCGTCAGGCTTGGGTATCCAGACTCGTCGCGACGGTTTCGCCCGATAGGCCCCGCGATGGATTCGCCCGTGCAGATCGATCAGCCGACCCTCCAGGCCTTCTCCATATTCTTCCCACGTCACCCCGTCCACTCCTGCCGCTGCCTGCTTTTTCAAGCTCTGGTAGCTGCTGCGTAGCAGATCGACGTTCACGTGGTGCAGCAGTGCCGTGAACCGTAGTCCCTTGTCCTCCTTTGCTGCTTGCCGCACACGGTCCATCCCGCTGGGCTCGTTGCCCCGGCTCGGCGTCCGGTTCGAGTTAGGCCTTTCCGCGTTCTTCTTGGTCAGCGGCCTTCCCTCCACGATCTCCTGCGGCCCTCCCGGGCCTTCGTTCGACCGCTTCGCTGGTACTATGCCGCTGTACGACTCCCCGCCGCCGTTCATCTGGGCCTTATAGCTCCTCGCCTTCTCCCAGCGGTCCGTGTCCTACCGACCACGGACGGCCACGGGGCCTCTCGGTTCTCGCGCGTGAAGTTTCCATGCATGCCTGGGGTCTGCGACTCCGCAGGGCCTGCCTCGCGCTCGCGGTTGACGCGCGCCGCAGTGTGGCCTTCCGGCTGCCATGACGCCGTCGGCGCCCTGATTGTGCGATTTCGGAGCTCACAACTTCGGGATACCCAGCCTGCATGTGCCCCTGTCCAACGCTTCCACTGCGGCCTTACGACCGCCCCGGCATGGTTCGGGGCCAGGATGGTTCGCTACTCCTTTCCTGTATGACTCTTTCATTCACTACTTCACGCCGGTTTATCCCGACGCTATCCACGGCTAAAGCCATGCCCTGATACAATGCACGGCCACTCGCGGGGCAAAGCAAGACGGAGCGGAACGCGAGGAAGGTCGTGCTCAAGCGTAGAGATCTCAGGGCCGGGCCGGCGCCCGGCGGATGGCGCCGGAAGGCGCCATCGCGGGCCGATTGCCAAGCTACGGGACCAGCGCCTTCCAGATCGGCTGCACCCAATCGTCCTTGGCTATGTCGTACACGATGAAATCCGAGTCGAACTGCCAGTAGGCCCAGGCCCAACCCAGAGACTCGGCGGTGCGGGCGACGAAGGACGTATAGCGGACGCGGGAATCCATGTCGGCGCCGCTGCGGTCGTAGGCCCCGAATTCACCCAGAAGGATCGGCCGGTTCTGGGCCTTCGACCACTGCTGAACGCCGGCGAAGTCCTTTGTCACGGTCGCCTTCTCGGCGTCCGTTCCCCAGGTGATGCCGGACAGGTTGGCGGTTGAGGCGTTCCAGCGCGCGCCCTGGTGCGTAAACTCCATGGGCAGGTAATAGTGAACCGTGACGATGATGTTGCGGTCGGTCGCCGGCAGTTCGAGCCGGTCCAGGTAGTGGATGTTGTTCCAGAAGGCCGGGCCGATGACGACATTGCGCCTGGGGCTGGTCTTGCGGACGATCGCCAGCGCCTCCTTCAGATAGGCGTTCCAAAGCTCGGGCGTGAGCTTGCCGTTAGGCTCGTTGAGAAGCTCGAACAGGACGCCGGCGGGGGAGTCCTTATAATGCTCGGCGACCTGCTCCCAGAATGCCATCAGCTTCGGCTTGCAGGTTTCGGCGTCGTTCCCGCAGGCTCCGTAATCGTGCTCGTCGAGGATCACGGTCAGGCTGTTGGCCAGGGCGTTTTTCACCACCCAATCCAGCGTCTTGAACCACGCCGGATTGAGCTGGTTGGCGGCGTCCATGTGACTGAATGCTTGGAGGTTAACTCGGACCGTCTGAAACCCGCCCTCGTGGATGCGCTGGAAATGGCGCTCCTTGAAGCGGGCCTGGTCGAAATTGCGCCAGAGCGGGTCGTAGCCGATGATATTGACCCCGCGGCGCATTTGTTTAACCTGGTCGAACGGGTCCACGGCAGTGAAACCTGCGGCGGCCGGGGTCCGGGACGCTGGAGGGGGATTGCCACCCGCCGGCTGCGCGCCCAGTCCGCCCGAAACCAGGGCGGCGAGCGCCAGCAACCGCGGCAGTGCGTTCATAATGCTCATCGGCACGATTCTCCCACATCGCGGCCGCCAACTGTGGACGATTGAAGCGAAACCGAAGCCCATTGACATGCGTCGCTCAAAGCGCCAAGCTAAATGTGGCGGAGGCGTCCTATGAAACGCGTTTGGGTTGCTTTGACGGCGGTCGGCTGGCTGGCCGTCGCAGCCGCGCAGGCGTACGGGCAGGCTAGCTCGGTGGCTCCGGTAACTCCCTCGAGATCCGGGATGGTGTCCTACATCCAGGGCGCGGTGTACCTGGACGACAAGGAGATTCCGGACCCGATTATCGCTCAGTTTCCTTACATGAAAGAGAACGGGACTCTGCGCACGGCCGAAGGCAAGGCGGAGGCGGCCATGAACCCGGGCGTGATGCTGTGGCTGGGCGAAAACAGCTCGCTGCGAATGATCACCAGCCGCTTCATCGATACGCGCGTCGAGTTGGTTCAGGGCGCGGCGACGGTCTCGCTCACAGAGGTCGCCAAGGACAACAGCTTCACGGTGGTCTTCAAAGACGCCACGGCCATCATCGCCAAGGCCGGCTTCTATCACTTCTACGCAGACCCGGCCGGGATCAAGGTGTTTGCGGGTCTCGCCAGGGTGCAGGTTGGCGAACAGAACATGGAGGTCACGGCCGGCAAGATGCTGGTAGTAAACGGACAAAAGGCCTCCGTTGAGAAATTCGACAAGGAAGCGACCGACGCACTGGACCGCTTTAGCGGGCGGCGCGGCGAGCTGGTGGCGGCGGCCAACGCATCGGCGGCCCGGGACTGCAACCCCGACTATGGCTACAGCTACGGCTACGCCGCCAACGGGCGCCCGTGCGTGGGGAACTGGAATTGGAACCCCTACTACGGGCTGTGGACCTATATCCCCTACATGAACCGGTACTGCGATCCCATTTGGGGGTATTGCTATTACAATCCGCAAGGCGCGTGGGCCTACTACTACCGGCCGCAGCCAGTCTACACGGGCGGCGGTGGCTACGGCCCGGCGGCGCCGTCGTATCAGACCGCTCCGCAGACCTCCGGCGGCTACTCAGGCGCGGTGGCGGCATCATCGTCGGCCATGTCGGCGCCGAGCGCGGGGACCGGTTCGACCGCCGCGCCCGCGGCGGCGGCATCCGAAGTGGGGCGCGGCTCCGCCGCCGGCAGCGGCCGCGGAAGGTAAGGCCGCTAGACGGCTTTCGGCAGTTGACGATAGCGGCGGCTTGCGCGAATACCGATCAGTTCGGCGACCTTGCCCAACAGGATGGGCAGGTCTTCGGTGCGGATGGCCACGCGCTGTTTTCCGTGGACGGACTGGTGCGCCACGGCGCGGCCCATCGAGGTAATCAGGGCGGTCGCGGGGCCGTAATCCTTGAGGCGCGCATAAGCCAGGACGCTTTGGCCGGCCGCCCTCGACCCGAATCGGGCATCGCTCAACACCAACTCGTACCGGCCCGCATCCAACTTCGAGATGGCTTCGGCGGGCGTCGCGGCTACATCCACGGCGTACCCGCCCGCCTGAAGGATGGTTTTCAACGTCAACCTGGGCGCCAGTTCCCCCTGGACCAGGAGGACGCGGGCCAAGTCCAACCTACGGTTGTGGCCGCCGACAACGGGGCTGGCGAACGTTCGCATTCGCTTCAAGAATAACTTTAACCGAATTCGCCGATTTTTCACCCACTTTTTTGTGGGAAATGCCTGGGCAAGGGCTTCGCCCTTGAAATCCCTTCGGGATTTGGGAGTCAGGAGGCAGAAGTCAGGAACCGCAACAGGTCTTTAGCGTATTAAGACCTCGGAATTGTTGAAGTCGTTTTGTTGAAGAATTACAGACCAACAATCTAACTTCCAGTCAATTTCAGCAGTTCCCGGCGATACCGCGTTTCGCGGCTACGCCACGCGCCGGTAGGTTTCGACGCGCATCGGCTCGGTTAGTAAGTCCACGGCAGCCGCCACAAACGCGGTGAGATGAGCGGATGCCGCGTGCCGCCTCAAGTGTTCCCCTGAGACCCAATTCTCGTAAAACAGGAACCGGCCCGGGTCGTCCGTGTGGACGTGCAGATCGTACTGGACGCAGCCGTCCTCTTTGCGCGTAGGCCCGATCAACGCGAGCAACGCGCCCCGCAGGTCCGCCTCCCGGCCTGGTTTTGCCTTCATTTCCGCAACTACGGTGAGCAGTTCAGCCATGCTGCACCGATCATCGCACATGAGGCAGAGAGGTAGAGACACTACGGGCTTGAGGGTATTGTCGAGTTGGAGGTTGCCCCGCGCAGGGTCGGGCATGCCCGACCCCTACGGGGGATGGGCATGTTAAGAACTTCGTTGCGGCGGCCGGGGCTCTCGGACTTTTCGCCGTGCGTCACCGGCCGCCAATGGTTTGGACCGCATCTACGTCGATATTGGGCCGCTGGCTGGC
>CAIRXZ010000234.1 GCA_903882645.1 uncultured Acidobacteriia bacterium
CGGCCTGCTCGACGCTGCTGCTGAAGGGGTTCACCCCAACCGAAAGAAGCGCAGATCGTTCCCACGGGCTGCTTGGCATCGTCGTCACAGCTTTCCCGCCCGCAAGGAGTCCCAATGAGCTATTTAAGTGGCATTGGGCGGTTCCGCCTGCCGAGCCCGCTTGCGGGCTGCTATTTCTCAGCTTCTGAAGGCTGAAAGCCGCGAGCTACGCACTACAATAGTGCATGGAGGCGTTGCGCCGGATTGAGCCCTTGGGTTAACTATGCGGGACTCTTGCTGCTTCTGGCGGCCGAGTGGCGGGTTTCGCTGGCGCTGAGGCGCTGGGCGGGCCGCCGCTGGGCCGGGCGGAAGCGTACGGCTGCGCGTGCGGCCATGTACTGCTTCGACGCCGCGGTGGTGCTGTGCTACCTCTTTTCGTGCTCGAATCTGGCGTCGCTTCTGGGCCTCGATGGACCTGTCCCCGTGATTTTGGGAGCGGTGGCTGTGCTCTACACCGTGGCCCTAACGGTCGCCGTAGGCGTTCGGGCGGCTGTGCGGGCGCTCGGAAAGCGCCTGGACGCGGAGACCGATCCCGGGCGGCGGAGGGCGCTCAATACCGCGGGGAACCTTCTCATCGCCGGCCCGCTGGTGGCGATAGGTTATGGGACGCTGGTGCAGCGCACGGATTTTCGCGTGCGGGAAATCGATGTTCCGCTGCCCGGTCTGCCCGGCGAACTCGACGGTCTGCGCCTGCTGCACCTCAGCGACATACACCTGAGCGCCTTCCTCAGCGAGGCGGAGCTCGCGCGGGCGATCGGCGCGGCCATCGAGCTTCGGCCGAACCTCGCCGTGGTCACCGGCGATCTGATCACCACCGAAGGAGATCCGTTGGACGCGTGCATCCGCCAGCTTGCGCGCATCCGGGCGGATGCGGGCGTGTTCGGCTGCCTGGGCAACCATGAGCGCTTTGCGAGAGCGGAGAACTATACGGCGCGCGCCGCGGCGGCCGCCGGCATCCCGTTTCTGCGCGGCGGAGCCATCCAGCTTCGCTTTGGAGGCTCGATCCTGAACCTGGCCGGCGTGGACTACCAGCAGGTGGGGAGCAGGGCGGCGTACCTGCGCGGCGCCGCGCGCCTGATTGTTCCGGGAGCCTGCAACATCCTGCTTTCGCACAACCCCGACGTCTTTCCGGTGGCCGCCGGGCAGGGCTGGAACCTTGTGCTGGCCGGACACACCCATGGCGGGCAGGTGAACCTCGAGATCTTCGATCGGTCGGTCAATCCGGCCCGTTTTTTCACGCCCTACGTGTACGGTCTTTTCCGGTCGGGACCGGCGGCCGCATACGTGACGCGGGGGATTGGCACGCTCGGCATACCGGCGCGCATCGGGGCGCCCCCGGAGATCGCCGTCTTGCGGCTGAGGAAGGCGTAACCCAGGCCTGTGCGCTACCTGATTCTGAGCGATCCGCATGCCAATTGGGAGGCGCTGGAGGCGGTTGCCCAAAAAGCCGGGGGCCGGTACGATTGCGCGCTGTGCTGCGGCGACCTGGTGGATTACGGCGCCGATCCCAACGCCGTCACGGAGTGGGTGCGGGCGAACTGCGCGGCGGTCATCCGGGGCAATCACGACAAGGTCTCGACGGGCGTCGAGGATATCGAGTGGTTCAACCCGGCGGCGCAGGCGGCCGCCATCTGGACGCGCCAGGCGCTGACGGAAGAGAACCGCGCCTACGTCCGGGATCTGCCCCAGGGACCCCTTCCGGTGGATGGGTTTCAACTCGCTCACGGCTCGCCGACGGATGAGGACGAGTATCTTCTTACCGCCGACGATGCCGTCACCGCGTTCGCCTACCTCGACGAGCCGGTGGCCTTCGTGGGACATACGCACCTGCAGGGCGGCTACATCTGGAACCGCGGGAGGGTCGAGACGATTCCGCGTCCGGTGGCGCATTTCGGCCGGCGCAAGATGGAGATCGACTTCGGGCGCGCGTACCTGATTAACCCCGGATCGGTCGGCCAGCCCCGCGACGGGGACCCCCGCGCCGCTTTCGCGCTTTACGATTCCGAAGCGTGCGTGGTGGAGTACCGCCGCGTCTCCTACGATGTAAGGGAAGCGCAGCGCAAGATCCGGCAGGCCGGCTTGCCGGCCATTCTGGCGGACCGTCTGGGAGTGGGACGGTAGCCATCGTGAAGACAGCCATCGGCCTTCAGCTAAACCAACCGCGCGCGGTGCGAGTTCCATGCGCCGTAGGGGCCGGGCATGCCCGGCCCAAAGGCCTGGGGACGAGTCAAACGACGCGGAATCGGCTGATCGCTGACGGCTGATCGCTGATGGCTGCCTTTCCCCCGTGGTAATCTGATCCTTCAGAGCCTATGCCCCTCATCCGCGAAAAGGCCCAGCTCATGAGCGCGTCCGAAATCGATCGGACGCTGGTCCGCCTGGCCCACGAAATCCTCGAGAAAACCAAGGATCTGGACCAGCTCGCTTTTGTCGGCATCCGCCGCCGCGGGGTTCCTCTCGCGCAGCGGCTCGCCGCCAAGATCGAGGCCCTCGAGAACCGCAAGATCCCCGTGGGCATTCTCGACATCAACCTCTACCGCGACGATCTCACGACGGTCGACATCAAGCCGGTGGTCAGCGCGACGGAGATTCCGTTCTCGGTGCAAGGCAAGGACATCATCCTGATGGACGACGTGCTCTACACCGGACGCACCATCCGCGCCGCGCTCGACGCGCTGTTCGATCACGGGCGGCCGGCGCGTGTGTCGCTGCTCGCGCTGATCGACCGCGGCCACCGCGAGCTGCCGATCGAAGCCAGATACACGGGCCGCGTGGTACAGACCACCGACGCGGAGATCATCGAGGTGAAGTTCCAGGAAATCGACGGGATGGAGAAAGTCCTCCTGGTCGAGAGAACCAACGCCGCCGAAGCCTGACGATCATGCACGCCGGACTGCTGGGGATCGAAGAGCTGGACCGCGCCGAGATTGAAGCCATCCTGGCGCGCGCCAAGGATTTCCAGCCCATTCAGAGCCAGTCGCTCAAGAAGCTGGACACGCTGCGGGGGAAGATGATCGTAAACCTGTTTTACGAGGCTTCCACGCGCACGCGCACGAGTTTCGAGATCGCCGCCAAGCGCCTGGGGGCCGACGCGGTCTCCATCACGGCCTCCGGTTCGAGCGTTTCCAAGGGCGAATCGCTGGTGGACACGCTGAACACGCTCGCGGCCATGCGCCCCGACGCGATCGTGATGCGGCACGCCGCCTCGGGGGCGCCGCATTTTCTGGCGCGGCATCTGCCCGCGCCCATCATCAACGCGGGCGACGGCACGCACGAGCATCCCACCCAGGCGCTGCTCGACGCGCGCACCATCCTGGACCGCCGGGCATCGCTCGAAGGCCTGCGCGTGGCCATTATCGGCGATATCGCGCACAGCCGCGTGGCGCGCTCCAACGTGCACCTGCTGGCGAAATTCGGGGTGGAGATCGTGCTCTGCGGCCCGGCCTCGCTGCTGCCGCCGGAACTGGCGGAGCTGGCCCCGGGCGTGCGCCTGACCACGGACATTCGCCAGGCCATTCGGGACGCGGATGTGATCATGATGCTGCGCGTGCAGCTCGAGCGCCAGCATGAGGCCTCATTTCCCGCGAGCGAGTACTTCCGCTTCTACGGACTGCGCCTGGAGCACCTCGACCTGGCCAAGCCGGACGCCATCGTGATGCACCCGGGGCCGATCAACCGCGGACGCGAGCTTTCCTCGGAGGTGGCGGATTTTCAGCGCTCGGTCATCCTGAACCAGGTCGAGAACGGCATCGCCGTGCGCATGGCGGTGCTCGAGAGGGTGATCGGATAGTCATGGCGATTCTGATCAGGAACGGCCGCGTGCTCGACCCGGCGTCGCGGACCGACCGCGTCGCCGACGTGCTGATCGTGGAAGGGTGCATCGCCGGCGTGGCGGCCGGGTTGTCCGCGCCGAAGGCCGAGGTGATCGACGCTTCGGGGATGATCGTGGCCCCCGGGTTCATCGACATGCACGTGCACTTGCGGGAGCCCGGTTTCGAGCACGCCGAAACCATCGAGAGCGGTTCGCGCGCGGCCGCCGCGGGGGGCTTCACCTCGATCTGCTGCATGCCCAACACCAAGCCGGTGAACGACAGCGCCACGGTGACCAGCTACATCGTGGAGCGCGCCAGGAGCCAGGCCGTGGTAAACGTGTTTCCCATCGGCGCGGTGACCAAGGGCAGCGCCGGGGAGGAGTTGGCGGCGATTGGCGCCATGAAGGCCGCCGGAGCCGTGGCGATCTCCGACGATGGCCAGCCCGTGACCAATTCGCGCGTGATGCGGCGGGCCATGGAATTCGCGCGCTCCTACGATCTGCCCGTCATCGACCACTGCGAAGACCTTGGCCTGAGCGCCGGCGGCGACATGCACGAGGGCGCGCAGTCGGTGCGCTGGGGCCTGCGCGGCATTCCGTCGGCGGCCGAGGACACCATGGTGGCGCGCGACCTGCTGCTGGCGGAGCTGACCGGCGCGCGCTGCCACATCGCGCACATCTCGACGCGCAACGCCGTCGCCATGGTGGCCCACGCCCGGCGCCACGGCATCGCGGCCACCTGCGAAGCCACCCCGCACCATTTCACTCTCTCCGACCGCGAGATGGCCGCCTACGACAGCAATTACAAAATGAAGCCGCCGTTGCGCGGGCCGGCCGACCGCGCGGCGGTGGCGGCGGGCCTCGCCTCCGGCGCCATCGACGCCATCGCCACCGATCACGCCCCGCACCCGGGCAGCGAAAAAATGCAGGAGTTCGAGCGCTGCCCGTTCGGGATCATCGGACTGGAAACCGCGGTGGCGCTGGCGCTCGAAGAACTCGTGCGGCCGGGCAGGATCTCGTTGAGCCGCATGGTGGAGCTATTCACTACCGGGCCGGAATCGGTCATGCGTCTGGGCAGGGGGACGCTGGCCCCTGGCGCGCCCGGCGACGTGACCGTGTTCAGTACCGGCGTGAGTTGGACCTACGACGTCAACCAGTCGTTCTCGCGCAGCCGGAACTCCCCGTTCGACGGGCGCGCATTCCGCGGCGGGCCGATGGTCACGGTGGTCAATGGGCAGGTGGTCTGGCGGAGAGCCTAGGCGCGCAAGCCTCCGTTCCGAGCCGCGAACGTCGGAGAGCGGTTTCCCGCACGGTCCCTCTTGCCCCCGTTACAGCACTACCACCGGATGGTACAGATTCGGCAGGACGGCCTCTCCAATGGCCACCAGGTCCCCCAGGCGAGTCACCGCCTTGACGTAGCGGGACGCGGACTGCGCCCGGAATGGCGAAGCGGGAAAATTGCGGCCGTTGCGGATGTGCGCGGCCGTCGGATCGTCCACAAAGACGCTGGGGAACCCCGGCAACATTTGGGCGGCCGGCACGATGGCGTCCGCCAGCCGTTCTTCCGCCGCCAGCGCTTCGAGCTGCGGAATGGTGCGCGCCTGGCCTATTTCGAATTCCCCGCTGGCGGTTCGCCGCAGCTCCAGCAGGTGCGCGCCGCAGCCCAGCGCCTGCCCCAAATCGTGCGCGATGGAGCGCAGGTACGTTCCGCCGGAGCAGTGCGCCCGCAGGCGCGCATCCGCGCCGGCCACGTCCAGCAGCGTCAGCTCGAAAACCCGGATCTTGACCGGCTCGAGCTGCACCGGTTCCGCCTTGCGCGCCAGCACGTACGCGCGCTGCCCCCCCACCTTCTTCGCTGAGACCGGCGGCGGAGTCTGCAGGAACTCCCCCCGAAACCGGTCCAGGAGGGGCTCCAGCCGTGCGGCGTCGAGCGTGACCGGGGTTTTCGCGCTGGTGGGTTCGCCGGCGCGGTCATAGGTATCGGTGGACCAGCCAAAGCGCACGATGCCTTCGTAGATCTTGTCGCTCCGGGTGTAGAACTGCGCCAGGCGCGTGGCCCGCCCGATCACCACCGGCAAGACCCCCGTGGCGATGGGGTCCAAGGTCCCCAGATGGCCGGCCCTCTTGGTCCCCAAAATGCGCCGCGTCTTGGCGATCACATCGTGGGAAGTCCAGCCCTCGGGCTTGTCGATAACGATGACTCCGTCCAAACCGATCCCCTCGCCGATTTCCTTCCGCATTATACCCTCCGCGTTACACTGAAAGCCGATGCGGTTGCTGACGGGACCGGCGGGCGGCGTAAAGACCTCGATCGTCCTGGAGCGCTTGCGCGAGACGCTGTGCGCCAACGGCCAATCGGTCCCGCGGCCCGGGCTCGCCGGGTCTTCAGATCACCAGCGCAACCCCATCCAACCCGAGATGCCGGTCCGTCGACCAGCAGCATCCGATTCTCAGTTCGCGCATGATCGCCAGCCCGTGGGTATCGGCGAGCGTCAAATCCTGGTCGGAGAACTTCTTCAGAATGCCCCGTGTCTTGGCTAACTCGGAAGCGTCGAAGCCCCGAAGGGTCAAGCCCGGCAACACCTCGATGAAGGCCAGGAATTGCGCGGCCCTCCGCCGATCGTAGCGGCGAAGGAACCATCCATGGCCTTCAGCGACTACCAGGGCGGAAGTGACGAGCGGCGGCGGCGCGGAAAACAACCGGCGAAACAGCGCATGATAGCTATCCGACCGGTCCAGGAAAGCGATGAAAGCCGAGGTGTCTACGTAGCACTCAGTCCTTTTGGCCATAGACGACTTCATCGATAGTCTGGCTGGAACGAGCGTTGCCCGTTTCGACAAACCCCGCGTACTTCATCCACCGCCCTTGTCCGCGAGGAGGGAGCGCCTCCCGGACCGCGCCCCGGACAAACTCCGCAACAGAGATGCCCAAGGATTGCGCTTCCATTTTCGCAAGGGCGTATTCGTCCCGATCCAGGCTGACTTGTGTTCGAATCATGTTATCAACTTCCAATTAGATGATAACACAGATGGGGAGGGGCGGCGCCCTCGATGCTCGCCAATTCCGCTTCGCGCTTTATCCCCCGCGTTACACTGAAAGCCGATGCGGTTGCTGACGGGACCGGCGGGCGGCGGAAAGACCTCGATCGTTCTGGAGCGCTTGCGCGAGGCGCTGCGCGCCAACGGCCAATCGGTCCGCCTGCTCACGCCCACGGCCACCATGGCCCAGCACTTGCAGAACCGCCTTGCGCGCGAGGGTTTCGTCTTCCGCCGCGATCTGATCGGGACGCTCTCCGGGTTCATCGACGCCTGGGCCGGCGGCGCGCGCCAGCCTTCCGATGCCACGTTCTACCTGATTGTCGAAGAGGCCGTGCGCCGCGCGAACCGGCGGGAGTTCGCGCGCGTGGCGCGCCTGCCGGGCTTTTGCGCCTCGCTGGCCCAAACCATTGCCGAGTTCTCCTCGGCCGGTTGCGATAGCGGGCGGCTCGGCCAATATCTGCCGGGCCCCGGCGACGCGCCGCTGGCCGCTGCATTCCTGGCCGTGTACCGCGAGGTCGACCGGGCGTTGCAACAGCGCGGTCTGGCCCTGCGCGCCAAGCGGCTGGAACTGGCCGCCGGCAGAATCGAGGCGGAAGGCCTGGGCGCAATTCGAACCATCTGGCTCGATGGGTTCCACGCCCTGCCCGACCCCGAACTGCGCGTCATCGCCGCATTGGCCCGGCACGCCGACGTTACCCTCGCGATGGCCGATGCCGATGTGACCGGCGAATTGCGCGCCCGGCTGGCAACCGCTCCGTTGCCGCCGCAGCCCGGAACGGAACCGCGAACGTCGGGGAGCGCTTCGCCGTTGGCCGAGGAGCGCGCCGCCCGCCCACGCCCCGCTCCGGCCATGGTCCTGTTTCAAGCGCCGTCCATCGAGCGCGAAGCCGAGGAAATCGCGCGCCGGATTACGGCGCAGGCGCGCGCCGGACGCGAGTTCCGCGAGATGGGGATCGTCGTCCGGGCGGCGGAAGCCTACGTCCCGGTCCTGCGCTCGACGCTGGCCCGCTTCGGCATTCCAGCCAGGTTCTATTTCGACTCCCGCCTGGAGCGGCACGCGGCGGTGCGTTTCCTCTCCGGCGCCGTCGATGCCATGCTCGGCGGCTGGGACCACGCGGGCGCCCTGGCTGCGCTGCGCCTTGCGCCCCGCTTCGCCGATTCGCACGTGATGGACCGCTTCGATTTCGCGGTCCGCGAACAGATTCCCAACGCCGGGTTGGGTGGCCTGCGGGCGCTGCTGCTCGATGACGATGGCCGCCCGCATTCGACCGGCGCCGAGCGGTTGCTCCGCAAGATCGACCGGATGGCCGCGATCGAGGAGTGGCGCTCGTTCACCCTCGCCCCCAAGGACTGGGCGGCGCAAATGCGCGATCTGCGCGGCCTGTTCGTGCCCGAGCGTCCCGCCGAGGATCTGCTTGCCGGGGACGGTCACGAACAGGCGCTCGAGTGGCGCAGCCAGGCGGCCGCGCTCGATTCCTTCGAGGAAGCCCTCGACGAAGCGGCCGACGCGCTGGACGCCGGCCGGCAAATGAAGATCGAGGAGTTCTGGCCGGCGGTGAAATCCGTGCTGCGTCTGAAGCCGCTGAGGCTGGCCGACGGACGGCGAAACGTGGTCCACGTGATCGGCGCGCACGAAGCCCGCCAGTGGCGGCTCCCCGCGATCTTCGTCTGCGGGATGACGGAGAAGCAGTTCCCGCGGATCCACCGGCAGGACCCCTTTCTCCCCGACGGCGCGCGCCGCCTGCTGCGCGGCTCCGGCATCCGCGTACGAACCGCCGCCGAGTTCGAACGCGAAGAACGCGCCCTGTTCGAATCGGCTGTCACCCGGGCGTCCATGCTGGTGACGCTCTCATATGCCGAGATCGACGCCCGCGGCGAGGCCAACCTGCCATCGTTGTTCCTGGAGGACCTCGCGCTTCCGGTGGAGAGTGGGGCGAGCCTCCCGGCCTGCCTTCTTGTGGCGCCGCGGGCAGACCGGGAGGCCCGCCCCGCTGAAATCCGCGCTCCATCGCTGCTCCGCTTGCTGCGCGAGAAGACCGCGCTGGTTTCGCCGACGTCGCTGGAAACTTACCTGCAGTGCCCCTTCCAGTACTACGCCGGCTGCACGCTGCGCCTGGCCCCGCCGCCCGCGCGCCCCGAACAGCGGCTCGATTACATGACGCAGGGGAGCATCGTGCATGAAACGCTGGCCAAGTGGTACGGGCAACCGCAAGACATCGCCCCTCGGTTCGAAAGCATCTTCGCGCGCGCGCTGGAAGATCTGCGCATTCCGCCCGGGTACCACGTCGAGCGGCTGCGGAACGCCATGCTTGAGGACTTGATCGCGTTCGTGGAGGACGGCCGATGGCCGCGCGCGGATTTTGAATCGAAGACCGAGCAGTCTTTCGAGTTCGCGCTGGAAACGCTGGGGATACGCGGCCGCATCGACCGGCTCGATACCGCGCCGGATGGCCGGGCCTACGTGATCGACTACAAATACAGCGCCGCGCAACGCGCCCGAGAGCGCCTTACCGATGAGAACCTGCTCCAGGCGCCGCTCTACGCGATGGCCGCCGCCAGGGCCTTTGGGGCGCGGCCCGCGGGCATGTTCTACATCGGGTTGAAGGGGGGCGTGGTCTATGCCGGCTGGAGCGACGGACCGGTGGCCAATTTGACCGTCCAGCCGATCCCGGAACGCTGGCTTGAAACCGCGGAAGAGCGTACGCTGCGCGTGGTGGAAGAGATTCGATCCGGCCGCGTCGAGCCGGCCCCGGCCCACCCGGAGAACTGTCACCGCTGCGACTTCCGCGACGTGTGCCGTATCGGCGCGGCGGCCGCCCTGCCTGCCATCGCGGAGGGCGCATGAACTTCACGCCCGCTCAGCTCGCCGCCATCGACGTAAGCCCGCGCCGGCTCGACGCCTGCGTGGTGGCCGGGCCTGGTTCCGGCAAGACCACCGTGCTTGTGGAGTACTTCAAGGGGTTGGTCGAGTCCGGCGCCGATCCACTCCGCATCCTCGCCATCACGTTCACCGAAAAAGCCGCCGCCAACATGCGGAAGAAGCTGGCGGAGGCGTTTCACGGCCGGCGCGAAACGCGCGCCCGCCTGGAGCGCGCCTGGGTGTCCACGGTCCACGGCTTTTGCGGCCGTCTGCTGCGCGAGAACGCGGTGTTCGCGGGCATCGACCCGGAGTTCTACGTCGCGGCGGATCGCGAATCCTGGAAGCTGCAACAGGAATCGATCTCCGGGGCGATGGACGACTTGTTCCGCGAGCGCCCCGCCGAGGTGCGGGCCCTCATTCGAGGCCTCTCGTCTTCGGAGTTCGAAGAGGCCGTGCTCTCGGCCTACGACGCCATGCGCGGGGCGGGCATTCGCGTCGAGGATCTCGCGGCGTATCCGGCGCCGCCGGACGCCTCGCTGCGCGAGGCGGCGCTTACTTTGGAGGAACTGACCGCCGACCCGGCCGATGGCTGGACGAGCGCGCAACGGCAGTACCTCGACGGCATTCTGGAGACCGCCGAGCGGGTCGTCTCCGCCGGCGGCCCGCTCGATGCCCTGCGGGCGATCGAGGCGTTCACCCCCAACCTGAACAAGTGCAAGCGGGGAACCGCGGCCTACGAGTTGGTGCGGCGGCTGCGGGAGCGGATCGGCGAATCGAAGCGCTCGCTCATCACCGCGCACTACGCCCCGCAACGGGAGCTGCTCTTCGAGCTTCTGCGCCGCTTCGACCAGTCGTACCGCGAGCGCAAGCGGCGCGCGGGCGCGCTCGACTTCGCGGACCTCGAGGAATTCGCGGCGCGCTTGCTGGCCGAAGATCCCGAGGCGCGCGCGCGCGTGCAGGCGCAGTTCGACCACATCCTGATGGACGAGTTCCAGGACACCAACGGCCAGCAGGCCAAGCTGCTTGAATTGCTGCGGCGGCCCGGCAACTTCTACGCCGTGGGCGATATCAATCAGTCCATCTTCGGCTTCCGCCACGCCGAGCCGCAAGTGTTCCACGATTATCGCGGCGCGGCGGCCGCGGGCGGCGGGCGCGTGGTGGAACTGGCGGGCAACTTCCGCAGCCGCCCGGAGATCCTTCTCGCTGTGGAGACCATCGCGAGCGGATTGCCCGGCCTGGAGCCGCGGCGGCTCACCGCCGAGCGGAGCTTCGACGATCCGGCGGGCGCCGAAGCCCCCGCCGCATTCGTGGAATGCCTCGCCGTCTCCGCGGACGACATGGACGCGGCGCTGCGCGCGGAAGCGCGCTGGGTGGCCCGGCGCGTGTTGGATCTCGGCTTCGAGTTCCAGGACGTCGCCGTGCTGGTGCGGAACACGGTAGTGATTCCGGAGTTCGCCGCGGCGTTCGACGAGGCCGGCGTCCCCTACGTGGTGAACCGCGGACGCGGCTTCTACGATTGCCGCGAAGTGGTCGATCTGGCGAACCTGCTGAGGGTGGTCGCCAATCCTCGGGACGAGATCGCTCTGGCGGCCGTTTTGCGCTCGCCGCTCGCGGGAGTCTCGCCGGATGCGCTGCTCCAACTCAGGACCATGGGCGAAAACATGGGCGCTTCCCTCGGCTTGATTCCTTCCGAGCCTGGCGATGCCTTCGACCCCGAAGACCACCGGCGCCTGCTCCATTTCCGCGAGCGTTTCAAGCGGTGGCGCGCGCGGCGCGAGTACGCCGCCTTCGACCGGCTGTTGCTGGACGCCATCGACGATTGCGGCTACCGGCCGGAGTCCGGGGCGCGCGGCGCGGCCAATATCGGCAAGTTCCTGGCCCAGGCGCGCGACGCCGCGGCCCGCATGTCGCTCGACGAGTTCGTGGAGGAACTGGCGCTGCTGCGCGATGCCAACCCCCGCGAGCCGGACGCGCCATTGGACGACGCCGCGCCGGCCGTCAAGATCATGACCGTACACTCCGCCAAGGGCCTGGAGTTTCCCGTGGTGTTCGTGGCGGCGCTGCACAAGGGAGTGGAGACGGAGCCGCCGGTGGTCGCCTTTTCGCCGCGTATCGGGCTCGGCGCCAAGTGGCGCAATCCCGCCCGCCGCGAACAGCGGGACGACCTGTTTCAGGATGCCCTGCGGGGCGAACGGCGGCGGCGGGAAGAGGAGGAGAGCAGCCGTCTCCTCTATGTGGCGATGACCCGCGCCGAGCAGCGCCTGATCCTGACGTTTTCCGGAAACGGAAAGAAGCTGCAAAACTGGGCGGCCGCGGTTGCCGGAAGCCTGCAATTCGATCCCGCGGCGGCTTGCGACGAAGTGGTGACGCGCACAGCGCCGGACGGCGCGGAGTGGAGCCTGCGGCTGGCGTGCTTTGTAGCGCCGCCGGTCTCTGCCGGCGGTGGTTTTTCTCAGCCCCCAAGGAACCCGCCGGCGGAGACCGGCGGCGCTACTGTAATCGAGCGCCCCGCGATCTCCGCGCAACACGATGGCAATGCCACCGTCACGGCGCTCGCCGAGTTCGCCAAGTGCCCGAGAGCCTACTATCTCGGGCGCTATCTCGGGTACGCGGGCGGCCGGCCGCGAGGTCCATCCGATGGAATCCCGGCCGCGGAGTTGGGGTCCCAGGCGCACGCGCTGCTGGCGGGCGTGGCGGCGCCGGACGCCGATCCCGAGGCGCTGCGCCTGGCCGATGTTTTCCGCCGTAGCGCGCTGGGCCGCCGCGCGGCCGAGGCCGGGCGCGTCGAACGCGAGTTCGATTTCCTGATGGCCGTGGAGGACCTCGTCATTCGTGGGACGGTGGACTTGTGGTTCGAAGAGGGCGGGGAGATTGTGCTGGTCGATTACAAGACCGATGACGTCACTCGCGCGCAGGCCCACGAACGCGCGGGCGACTACGCCCTCCAGTTGCGGCTTTACGCCATGGCCGTCGAGCGCGTGGCGGGCCGCCCGCCCGCCCGCGCCTGGCTCCACTTCCTGCGGCCGGACACCGCCGTGGAGATCGACCTTGCGCCCTCGCTCCTGGAATCGCCCGAGCAGGCGGTCCGCGATTTCCAGCACGCGCAGGCCAGTCTCGATTTTCCGATGAATCCGGGCGGCCGCTGCCGCCGCTGTCCGTTCCTCCACGGCCTCTGCCCCGCGGTAGTGTAAACTGCGGTGGAGGAGCTTCGCATCATGGCCACGCAAAACTATGAAAATCATGCCCAGCACGTTCCCATGTTCCACGGCGTCCTGTTCGGCCTGCTCGTTCTGACGCTGGGTGGTTCCATCACCAACCTGTGCCTGTCGACCATTCCGGTGAAGACGCAGATTACGCTGATCTCGTCGCAGCTCGACCATGGCCGCATCTACAGCGCGTCCCTGATTGTCGCGCTGACGCTCGCCGCCCTGATGCTGTTCTGGTTTTGCCGGTCCTTCGCGCTCAAAGCGCAGGACCGCGCCATCCGCGCCGAAGAGAACCTGCGGCACTTCGTCCTGACGGGAAAGCTGCTCGACCCGAGGATTACGATTCGGCAGACCATCGCCCTTCGGTTCGCCCCGGACGACGAATTCGTCGCGCTGGCTCAACGCGCGGCGAGTGAGAATCTCGCTCCGGACGCCATCAAGCGAGCCGTCAAGACTTGGAAGCCGGACACCTACCGCGTGTAATCGCCGGTAAGCGCCGTATAACGCGGGAGCTGGAGACCGGACGCATCCAAAGCGCCCCGGCGGCGAACCCAGAACGCGCCGCGTTCCTCGAAGGCTTCCCGAAGCGTTACCTGCGCGCGCACTCGGAAGCTGAAATTGCGTCTCACACGGCGCTCGAAGCGAAGGCCCGCGATCCGAAAACTCCGCGCGGGGCGGCCGTGGATGTCCGCAAAGTGGATGCGGCGTGGCAACTGACGCCGGCGGCGCCGGACCGTCCCGGCCTGCTCTACGGCCTGGCCTCTGCGATTTCCTCGCACGGCGCCAACATCGAAGTAGTCCTGATCGGCGCCGAAGCCCACAAAGCCATCGACATGTTCTATGTGACGGCGGATGGTAAGAAGCTGACGCCGGAGAAGGACGAGGCGTTGGCGGAAGCGTTGCGCGAGGCGGCGGGGTAGCGAGGCCCGTTTCCGATAACCCCACTTGAACTAAGACCGCTATTCCAGCGGCAAGCCGCGTTGCGCTGACAAGATCTGTTGAAATCATGCAGACAGGCTTCCGGGATCCCAAGATTCCATCGTCGCCGAACCACCAGTGCGGCACCGTCAGGCCGGCTCATTGGTTCCGCTGGTTGGCGCGCCAAAGCCCTCTTCAATTCCAGCGAGAAGCGGCCTGCGCGCGTGCTGAACCCCCCGCCAGGTCCACCCGGCGGTGCCGCTCTATTTGGCGTTACCCGCGGCTTTCGCCGGCATCTCGTAGAGAGTTCTTTCGACTCCGCCGATGGCTCCCGCGGCGGCTCCCAGCAAACCGAAGAGGTAGGCGCCCGCCCCCGCGGACTGCGCGCGAGTCACCCCGGTATCGTGAAACAGGTTCACACTGGCGCCGACTGCGGTCCCGGCGGCGGCGCCGACGCCCAGACCCAACAGCGCCCCCATCTTTCTGGATCGCCAGGTGATCCGCTGGATATCGTTTCTGGGGATCCGTACGGCGTTCTGGGTCTCGTCCAGATAAATGTAGTACGAGTTCACTTCCTGGAGGGTTCCCTTGAGGGACTGTCCGCTGCGGGTAGTCAGTTCGACACTCTGGCCCACCTGCGCTTTGTCGACGACTCCCGCTAGTTCCTTGACACTCACGGAAATGCGCTTTTTCCCGGGTGCGAACTGGAGGCTTTCCGGATCGACCTGTTGGATTGTACCCTTCATCTTTTGTCCGTTCTTCAGATGGACAGTAAACGTCCGCAGCTTCGAGACGCTGCCGAGGCTGTTCCAGTCGTCGGCCGCGACTGGGTGGGCCGAGAGGGCGAGAAGAGCGAAAACGCTCGCGATCCTTCCTGTCTGCATAAGCTACCTCCTGAACAACCCGAGTATACGGTAATTCAGAGTCTCGGGCGTCATATAATCGCAATTTGTCTGTCTGGAAACTGTATCCTAGCGAGCCCGTAGGCCGGCGACGGAGGAGCACCGAACAGTACGGCCTCCAACCAGCACCCCAGCATATCCGGTCGTGTGAGGTTGCGCGTTGGGTACCGCACAATCACGGCACTGGGAGACTCCGTCACTGGGCGGAAACGGCCATTGTGGACGAGAACGGGATTCTCGGAAAAGACCGGGCGGAAAGGGGTCAGACTCTTTCTCCTTCGCGACCAAGGATGGCCGGAAGCCGACCCCCGAGAGCCAAACCGCGTTGGGCTTTTCCGGCAGTATCACTTCATGATATCATCGGGTGTGGACCGCCATCGCCGAACGCTCGAAGCAATCCGCGAGAAACGGGCCAACATCCCATGGGCGGATATCGAGAAGATGCTGCGGCATTTCGGCGCCGACCTAAGCGAAGGGCGGGGATCGCGGGTGCGGATTGCTCTGAATGGGGTGCGCGCCGTGTTCCACCGTCCGCACCCGAGCAAAGCCACGGATCGCGGCGCGGTCGCCTCGATGCGGCGTTTCTTGGCGGAAGCCGGAATCGGGGGCCAGGAGGAGGAGTAATGACCTACAAGGGTTATGAGGGCGTGGCGCGATTCGACGAGGACGCCGGCGCGTTCACGGGCGAGGTGATTAACACGCGGGACGCAATCACGTTCCAGGGCGCTTCCGTGAAGGAACTCAAGCGCGCCTTCGAGGAATCGGTAGACGACTATTTGGATTTCTGCGCCTCGCGGAAAGAAGCGCCCGAGAAACCGTTCTCCGGCAGTTTCATCGTGCGGATGACGCCGGAGTTGCATCGCCACATCGCGCTGGAGGCCCGGCGGAGAGGGAAGAGCCTGAACGCCTACGTGGCAGGGCGGCTGAAGCCGAAGGTGAGGAACGCCTGAGCGTCGCAAGGAGATCGAGGAGACTGCTCGACTCCTGGGCCGCGATCACGCGCGCTTGCGAGTTTCGGCTCGCGCGGAAATCGAGACAAGCGCCCGAAGCGCTTCGTTAACCGACTTCGAGTCGGGAAAAGCGTCGGCCAATTCCGGGTCAAGGAGCACCACATTGGTACCCCGACGGTATCTGTCTACGTACTTGCCCCGCACGCCACCGGAAAAGTCGTACTCCGCCCTCATCTCAGGAGTACGGCGCTTAGAGGGAGGTTTCTTCATACTTGCGTCTCTCATGGTTTGTCGCCGAGCGAGCGCTGATCAAACGGATACGCTCTCCTCTAATAGTATGAACCACGATCAGCAGGTTTCGCTGACGGGACATTCCGACGATTACGGAGCGGTCTTCGCCGACGGCGTGATCCGGGTCTGCGATCGTGATCGAAAGCGGGTCGTCGAAGACGGTGATCGCCTCCGTAAAGCCAACGCCATGTTTCCGCCGATTCGCCGAATCCTTCCTTGGATCCCACTCAAAAGCGATTCCATACATTTCCCGCCGAGTTTAGCGCATCTTCCGCCGGCCTGGCGGAATACCGCAACTCGCGTTCAGGAACTATCCCATCGCCTTGACCCAGTGTCCCTTCCGTGCCGGCGAATCTAAGGGCTAAGGCTGATCGCTGAAAGCTCTTCTCCCCCGCCATAGTACAATGAAGCCAACTGGAGTTCTCCGACCACAATGAACCTGCGAACCGCCGCGATGCTTCTGGGTTTCGCAATCGCCGCGGGGCCTGTGCGGGCCGCCGACGCGCCCCTCTCGCCTCCCAAGGCCGGCAAGGTCGAGATCATGCCGCTCGACGACGTCAAGCCGGGCATGACCGGAACGGCCTGGACCGTTTTTCAGGGGACGGAGCCGGAGCCTGTACCCATCGAAATCATCGGACGCTGGAAAGACCAGTTAGGGCCGAAACAGGACGTGATTCTGGCCAGGATGGGCGGCAAGGCGGCGCAGACGTTCGTGGCCGGCGGAATGAGCGGCAGCCCGGTCTATATCGATGGCAAGCTCGTCGGCGCGGTTTCTCTGCGCGTCGGACAGTTCACCACGGACGCCATCTGCGGCATCACGCCCATCGAGCAGATGCTCGATATCAACGCTCTCGACGACTCCCGGCCGGCCGCCGCGCGCGCGCCCGGCAAGCTTGCGATGTCCCAGGGCGCGTCCGCCGAGCTGGCGAGCCAGGGGCCGCGGCCGGTGCTGGTCCCGATCGAATCCCCGCTGGGCTTGGCCGGCTTCACGGACGATGCCGTCCGCCAGTTCGCGCCGGTCTTCCAGCAACTCGGCATCGCGGCCGTGCAAAGCGGAGGGGCGGGAGCGGCCATCTACAACAACAAGCCCGCCGCCGGATGGGAACATGCGCTCAATCCCGGCGAGATGGTGGCCGGGGTGCTTGTGGACGGCGACATGGGCTTGGCCGGCCTCGGAACCGTCACCTACAACGACGGCAAGCGCGTGCTGGCTTTCGGCCACTCGTTCTTCAATCTCGGCCCGGTGGACATGCCGATGAGCCGCAGCGAGGTGCTGATGACGCTCGCCTCGCCGCTCCAGCCGAACAAGATCGCCAACGCCACCGGGATTGTGGGGGCGTTGCGCCAGGACCGGCACAGCGGCATCCTGGGCGAGCTGGGCGCCGAATCCGCCATGATCCCGGTCTCCGTGAAGGTGCGCTCGCTCGGCGAGAAGGATGCCGTGCGGCGCGAGCGGGACTTCCGCTTCAACGTTTTTGTGAACGACAAGTGGACGCCCACGCTGATGACGCTGACGCTCTACAACTCCCTCTCGGAGCTGAACGAGATGACCGACGAAACCACCTACCGTCTGAACGGCACGGTGGAGATGAAGGGGGAGTCCAGCATCTCGCTCGCCACCATGCAGGCTTCGGGCAACGCGCAGATTCCGGCGCCGATGGCGCTGGCCACATGGTGGGGCGACCGGTTCAGCCGGCTGTATCTGAACAACGTGAATACGCCGGATCTCAAGCGCGTAAGCGTTACCGTGGATCTGCTGCCGGAGCGCCGGGTGGCCGCCATTGAGAACGCCTGGCTGCCGGACCCCGAGGTGCGCCCGGGCGACGATGTGCCGGTGAAGGTCTCCCTGCGGCCCTTCCGCGGCGAAGCCATCGTGCGGGAGTTCAACGTTCACATTCCCGCCGGACTGGCCAAGGGCGATCACCGCATCGTGCTCGGCGACGCGGAGACCTCGAACCGCATGCGCAACGCGGCCGCGGCGATGGATCGCTTCATCGACCTGCCGGAGGCCGTCTCCCTGCTCAACCAGGAGCGCAGCAACAATCGGCTGTACGTTTCCGTCGTGGAATCGAGCCCCACGGCGTATTTCGACGACAAGACGCTGCCGAGCCTGCCCGCTTCGGTGCTCAACGTGATGCAGACGGGGCGGGCATCCAACCGCCCGATGGTCACGTCTTCCGAGACCGCCGCCGAGGAAGTGTCCTTGCCGTTCGATTACGTGGTGACGGGCAGCTACTCTCTGCGCATCCACGTGAAGTGACCGCCGGTTCAACATGACAAACGTCCCGATTCCCAGTCCGGACAGTGGGGCAGGCCATCGTCTTTCGTGGCCTGCCAACGCAGACGACAAAAAACGATCGTCTGCGCCACTGAAGCGTCTCCGCGTCACAAGGCGCTTTTCCGCGCTTGCCGCGGTTCTTCCGCTCGCGCTCGCCTGCGCGCTCTTCGCCGGCGAGACGCACACATGGTCCCAGCTCGACTATTCGGATTTTGAGAAGGGCGTCCTCAAGAACCTCTCGCTGCGCAGCGACGGGCTGCTGACCCTGGCGCCCCGGTCGCGCGAGCTCTTCGACGCCTCCGCGGCGTATCTTTGGGCGCTGGCTCGGGATTCCAAGGGAAACCTCTACGCGGGCGGCGGCACGGGCGCCAAGCTGTACCTCATCCCGCCGGACGGACAGGCGAAGACGCTGGCGGAGTTGGACGGCCTGGAGGTCCACGCGATCGCCGTGGACTCCGCGGACCGCGTGTACGCCGCCACCTCGCCGGACGGCAAGATATACCGCGTCGCGGGCAATGCCGCGCCGGAGGTGTTTTACGACCCCAAGGCCAAGTACATCTGGGCGCTGGCGTTCGATAGCAAGGGCAATCTGTACGCCGCCACCGGCGACCGCGGCGAGATCCGCCGCGTCACGCCCGACGGCCGGGGGAGCGTGTTCTTCGAGACCGGCGAGACGCACGCCCGGTCGATGACCGTGGATGCGAACGATAACCTCATCGTGGGGACCGATCCCGGCGGCACGGTCGTGCGCGTTTCGCCCTCGGGCGTTGGGTTCGTGCTCTACCAACTGCCGAAGCGCGAGGTGACGGCGGTGGCCGTGGCGCGCGACGGCTCGATCTACGCCGCCGGCGCCGGCGCGAGGCAACCCGGCGGCGCTCCGCCGCCCGCGCAGCAGGCCGCGGCGGCTCAAACGCCCGCGCCCGCCCCGGCGGCCGTCAATCCTCTGGGGGGCGCTCCGGCGGCGGCGGCAGCCGTCCGCCCCGCGGCGCCGCCGCCGGCTTCCGTGGCCGCGCCGGGAGGCGTTGCCGGCGGCAGCGATGTGTACCGCATCCCCCCGGACGGCGCCCCGCGCCGGATCTGGAGCAGCGCGCAGGACGTAGCCTACGCGATCGGCTTCGATGGCGAAGGGCGCGCGATTGTGGGGGCCGGAAACAAAGGGAGCCTGTACCGCGTCGAATCGCCCTCGCTCTATACGGTTCTGCTGACCTTGCCCGCCACGCAGATCACGGCCTTTCAAGCGGGCCGGGACGGCCGCCTTTATGCGGCCACCGGCAACGCCGGGAAGGTCTATGAGATCGGCCCCGGTTTGGAGCGCGAAGGCACGATCGAAAGCGACGTCTTCGATGCCGCCATGTACTCGCTGTGGGGCCGGCTGAGCTACGAAGGCAATCTCCATGGCGGCCAAGTGGCCATCGTCACGCGCAGCGGCAACCTGGATTCTCCGCAGAGCAACTGGAGCGCCTGGTCGGCGCCGGCCGCCGGCGTCAAGGGCGGGCGCATCGGCTCGCCCGCCGCGCGTTTCGTCCAGTGGAAGGCGACGCTCACCGCCGGCGGCGACGGCAAATCGCCCGAGTTGGAATCGGTGGACGTGGCCTACCTCCCGAAGAACGTGGAGCCGCGCATCGACTTGATTGAAATGACGCCGGCCAACTACAAGTTCCCGGCGCCCGTTGCGGCGGTGTTTCAGCCGCGGCAGACGCTCAGCCTGCCTCCGCTCGGCAAGCGCGCGGCGCAAAGCCCGGCCCCCTTTTCCGCCGACATCAACGCCACCATCACGCCGTCCATGCAATACGCCAAGGGCTGGGTAGGCGCGCGGTGGCTGGCTTCCGACCCCAACGGCGATTCCATGCTCTACACCCTGGAAATCCGCGGCGCGAACGAGACCGGATGGAAGCCGCTGAAGGAGAAGATCTCGGAGAAGTATTTCTCTTGGGATTCGACCGCCTTTCCCGACGGCGAATACGCCATCCGCGTGACCGCCTCGGACGCGCCCAGCAACCCGCCGTCGGAGGCGCTCTCGGCGCGCATGGAAGGCGACGTGTTCATCATCGACAACACCCCGCCGCGAATCACCGGCCTCGCCGCCGCGCGCGCCGGCGGCAGGTTGGAGGCGCGCTGGCGCGCGGCGGACGCGCTGAACAACATCGCCGAGGCCGCGTACTCGCTCGATGGCGGCGAGTGGACCGTGGCGGCGCCGGTGACCAAGCTATCGGATTCCCGCGAGCTGGACTACGCCCTCACCCTCGAAGCGGGCCCGGGCGAGCACACCATCGCCGTGCGCGTGAAAGACGATTACGATAACGAAGCCGTGGAAAAGGCGGTAGTGAAGTAGGCCAATGTGGGGTCGGGCTTTCAGCCCGCCGCCGGCCTTCTGGCCGGCGCTCCTCGGTCTGTCGCATGACGCTGGGTGGAAGCCAGGCTTCCCCCGTCGCGCCATCCCGAAATTAAGCTCTCAAGTTGATATGATGTTCGGTTCAATTGAGCGAAGATGGTTGTGGCAAGGCTAGCGCGGCGCTAAGACGCCGCCCAGGAGGAATCATGCCTTTCAAGTACTCGACGACTACGCTGCCGGTTGCGGTGTGCGCGGCGGCTTTGTGCGCGGGCGCCCTGGCCTCGATGCAGGCGCAACAGGCGCCCGCGGCGCCTCAGGGACAGCAGGCCGCCCCCGGCGGGCGCGCCGGCCGCGGCCCGGCAGCTCAGAACCAGACTCCCAACCCGGCCGATGTGGAGAAGATGATGGCCGCATTGCCCGACAAGGCGCCGGCCAAGCCCAAGCACGTCCGCAAGGTGCTCGTACTGGCCAAGGCCGCCGGCTTTGTGCATTCCTGCATCCCGCTCGCCGCCAAGACCGTCGAAGCGATTGGCGTCAAGACCGGCGCATGGGCCACCACTATCACCTACGATCCGGCCGCCATTACCGCGCAGAATCTGAAGCAGTACGATCTTGTGTTCCTGGACAACACCACGGGCGCCTTCCTGGACGATCCGAACGATCCGTCCGCGGGGGACGCCCGCAAGAAGGCGTTGCTCGAATTCGTGAGGTCCGGGAAGGGTCTGGCGGGGATTCACGCCGCCGCCGATTCCTACCATCGTTCGGGCGGCGAGGGCGGCCGCGGCGCGGGGGCGCAGCTTGCCGCGCAGATGCTGGTCACCGGTGATAAGAACGGCGACAGGAAGCTCAGCCGGGACGAGTTGAGCGCGCTGGCGGACGCCTGGTTCGAC
>CAIRXZ010000235.1 GCA_903882645.1 uncultured Acidobacteriia bacterium
CCTTCCGGATTGTGTTCAACCCGTTGAGCCGGACCTGTCCAAACCGCAACCCCTTCCGAATCAACCACCCACCCCCGGAATTGGGTTCGTTCCATCAACTCCCATGGCGGCCTCTCGCCGGCCCCTTTCGAGCCTTCCCAGGCCCTCGGTCGCCGCGATTTCCACCCCCGGGTCGCCTGCCTTGGCCCCGAAACCCCCGATCCGCGCCTGAAAAGGCCCTCGGAACGCGGCGCACAACACAAACTCGGCCGGTCTTGCGCCATAGGTGCGCCTCAGTGGGGCAGACCATCGCAGTTTGTGGTCTACCTCTTTGGCGTCTGTGGGCCAAGCCCCTCCGGTTTGGAACGGCAGTTGCACCCGCCAACGCCGGTGGCCTTGTCCACGGTGCGAGTAGCGGCGCTGAAGCAAAACGTTGGACTTGGTGCGTACGACGAAGAACGCCGCGCTGAGCGTGAAGACGTAGAGGCGCTCGAAATCGGCGTAACCGCGGCCCCCAACCGAGACCGGCTTACTCGGTTCCGGCAGGCTGGGACGCTTCGAGGACCATCCGCTCGACGTCTTTCCCTACCGTGTCCGGGGGCTGGCCGGCGTCCACCCGGCGGACCATCTCCTCGCCGTACCAGCCCAGGATCGGGTTGGTCAGCTCGTTGTAGGCGCGCAAGCGCTCGCGGATGGTGGCTTCCCGGTCGTCGGCGCGGGAAATCAGCGCGGCGCCGTCGTCGTCGCACCGGCCTTCCACGCGCGGGGGCTGCGAGAGCAGGTTATAGATGCGCTTGCAGGCCGGGCATTGCCGGCGCGCGGTCAGGCGCGCGACCAGAGCCTCCTCGGGCGCGTCGAGGTGGATCACGACGGGCAAGGGCAGGCGCCTGTCGCGCAGCAGTCCGGCCAGGTACTGCGCCTGCGGGACCGTGCGCGGATAGCCATCGAGCAGGAATCCGTTGGCGCAATCCGGCTGAGAGATGCGGCTGACCACGATGGCGTTGGTGATGTCGTCGGTGATCAGGCCGCCCGCGGACATGATGGCGGACGCCATCTTGCCCAGCTCCGTGCCGGCTTTGCATTCGGCCCGGAACATATCCCCCGTGGAAATGGCGGGAATGTGGAACCGGTTCGCAAGGAAAGCAGCTTGCGTCCCTTTGCCGCATCCGGGCGGTCCGAAGAGCAGAAGAATCAGAGAAAACCTCCTTGGCCGGCGTCCGGCGGAGCGAAAGACAATGAGTGCGCGGAAGCGGCCGATACGATTAGCCCCGCGGACGAGCCTGATTGCAGGCTAACTTCCGGCGCCCGGCGCGTCAAGCAGACCACAATCCGCACACGCAGCTCTTATGACGCCGAGACGCGGAGACGCGGAGTTCGAATATGGGTCTCCCTGATTCGCGCCGCCACCTCCGGGACGAGCACGTTACTCCGCTCGCTCTGCGCCCGAACCCCGGGTTCATTCCGCGCCTGAATACGCAACCCGATCCAGCCTCCTGTGTGTTTTCCTCCGCGTCTCCGCGTCTCCGCGTCAAGAGAGCCTGACGGCTAATCGGGCGCGCCTTGAATTGCGCCGCCCCACCGTGTATAAGCGTAGATGTGCCGGTCATTTCCCTGTTCATAACCTGCTACAACGACATGCTCTTTCCGGAAACCGGAAAGGCGGTGGTCAGGGTGCTCGAAAGGCTGGGTCATGCCGTCGAGTTCCGCCGCCAGCAGACCTGCTGCGGGCAGATGCACTACAACACGGGGTACCAGAGGGACGCCTTTCCCATGATGCTCCATTTCGTGAAGGTGTTCCGGGACGCCGAAACCGTCTGCGTTCCCTCGGCTTCGTGCGTGGCCATGATCCGGGACCATTTCCCCAAGATGGCGGATCGGGCGGGCGACGCCTCTTTGCGCAAGGCCGTGGACGAACTGGTCCCGCGCGTCTTCGAATTCTCCGAGCTGCTGACGGACCGGCTCGGCGTGACGGATGTGGGGGCGTTCTTCCCGCACTCGGTCACGCTGCACACATCGTGCCACGCGATCCGGTCGCTGCACATCGGCGACAAGCCCTGGCGGCTGCTGGAACATGTGCGGGGCATACGCCTGGTCGAGTTGCCGCGGCGCGACCAGTGTTGCGGATTCGGCGGAACGTTTGCCATCAAGAATGCGGACGTTTCCGCGGCGATCCTGTCGGAGAAGGTCGAGAGCGTTCTCGACACCCAGGCCGAGGTCTGCGCGGCCGTGGACAACTCCTGCCTGATGCACATCGGCGGCGCGCTCAGCCGCCAAAAGGCCGGCGTGCGGTGTCTGCACATCGCCGAAATTCTGGCCTCGACCGAATCCGGAGGCGTCCAATGAGCGTGCGGGTGGGAGAAGCGGCCCACGCTCCGGCGTTTCCCAAAGCGGCCAAGCGGCTGCTCGAAAATGCGCAGCTCCGGCGGAACGTGCGCCGCGCCACCGACACCATCCGCGCGAAGCGGGCCAAGGTGGTGGCGGAGATGGCCGACTGGCAGGAACTGCGCGCGGCGGCCCACGAGATCAAAGAACACACCCTGCGCTATCTCGATTTCTACCTCGAGCGGTTCGAGGCCAACTGTACGCGCGCGGGCGGCCAGGTTCACTGGGCGCGCGACGCGGATGAAGCCAACCGCATCGCGATCGGCCTCATCCAGGCGCGCGGGCAGAGGGAAGTCATCAAGGTCAAGACCATGACTTCCGACGAGACCGGGTTGAACCGCGCGCTCGAAGCAGCCGGCATCACGCCGCACGAAACCGACCTGGCCGACATGATCGTGCAGCTTGGCGAGGACAAGCCGTCGCACATCGTGGTGCCGGCCCTGCACCGCAACCGGTCCGAGATCCGCGAGATCTTTCTCAGGAAGATGAAACTGGCGGAGCTTAGCGACCGGCCCGAGGACCTCACCGGCGCGGCCCGCGGGTACCTGCGCGAGAAATTTCTGCGAGTCAAGGCCGGTTTCAGCGGCGCGAACTTCGCCATCGCCGAGACGGGATCGATCTGCGTGGTCGAATCGGAAGGCAACGGGCGCATGTGCGTCACCCTGCCCGAGATCCTGATCACGATGCTGGGCGTGGAGAAGGTGATCCCCACGTTCCGCGACCTGGAGGTCTTTCTGCAACTGCTCCCCCGCTCAGCCACCGGGGAGCGCATGAACCCGTACAACTCGATCTGGACCGGAGTCTCCGCCGGCGACGGGCCGCGCGAGTTCCACGTGATCCTTCTCGACAACAATCGCACGGCGGTGCTGGCGGACGCCGAATCCCGCGAGACCCTGGACTGCATCCGCTGCGGCGCGTGTTTGAACGCCTGCCCCGTCTACCGGCAGACCGGCGGGCACGCTTATGGGTCGATCTACAGCGGACCGATCGGGGCGATTCTCAGCCCGCAACTCCAGTCGATGGACCATTCGAAGTCGTTGCCCTATGCTTCGTCTTTGTGCGGCGCCTGCTACGAGGTTTGCCCGGTCAAGATCAACATCCCCGAGATCCTGATTCACTTGCGCGCCAAACTGGTGGAGAGCGGCTATCCGCCCCTGGTGGAACGCGCCGCGATGAAAGTGGCGAGCGTCGCTTTCTCCGGCGCGGACAGTCTCGCCGCCGCTCAGGGACTGGCGCGGCTGTGCCAGTGGCCCTTCGAGCACGACGGCCAGTTGCGCAATCTTCCGGGCCTGCTGGGCGGCTGGACCGACTTTCGAGATCTGGCCGCGATTCCGAAGGAATCGTTCCGCGATTGGTGGTCCAAACGGACCGGGGGGCAGGACGAATGAGCGACGCGAAGACGGAGATCCTGGAGCGGATTCGGCGCGCCGTAGGCCCGCGCCCGCCCGAAAGAACCGTGGATTACGCGGCGACGGAGCGCCATTACCGGCATTCCGGAACCCTCGACGGCGCCGCGCGTCTCGACATGCTCGAGGAGCGGCTGCGCGATTACGGGGCGGGCGTGTATCGCACGAGCCGGGCGGACCTGCCGGCGGCCATCGCCCAGGCGGCGGCCGCCCGCGGGAAGCGCCGCCTGACGATTCCCGCCGGCCTGCCGCGGGAGTGGCTGCCGGACACGATCGAATTTGTGCCCGACGAATCCGACAGCTACGCCGGCCTGGACTGCGGTGAAGGCGCGCTGACCGCTTGCGCCGCGGCCATCGCGATGACCGGCAGCATCGTGCTGGCCCATTCGCCAACCGAGGGCCGCCGCGCGTTGACGCTGGTTCCCGATTACCACCTGTGCGTGGTCTTCGCCGCCCAGGTGGTCGAGACGGTTCCCGAAGCGTTGCGGCGCGTGGCCGCCGCCGGCGCGCGCCTCATTACGACCATCGCCGGCCCTTCCGCGACCGCCGATATCGAAATGATCCGCATCCAAGGCGTCCACGGCCCGCGTAGGCTGGACGTGATTCTGGTAGTGGATTAGTACCACGGCCGTTGGAAGAAACGCAGAGTCGGGGAGTACGCATCGCCTTAACCCGGTGTCTCACGTTTGGGGTTCACTTCAGGCCGCGCCGGCCAACTCACTGGCCCCCTCCCGGAGGCGCCCGCCCCCGTTTCGCCGATTCAACTCTCCACAATATTTGCGGCCGCCGTTCGTCTACGGGAGTGGATGGATGAGCCGTCGAGCATCGCGTCGATGACCGAGCAAGACCGTCGAATCTCAGAGATCGTCGCGGAAGAACGATCCCGGCTGCGCAACTTCATCCGCCGGCGCGTGCCCAATCCTCTCGACGTGGAGGACATCGTGCAGGAGGTCTTCTACGAACTGGTCGAAGCCAATCGCCTGCTGATGCCGATTGACCACGTGACCGGCTGGCTTTTTCGCGTCGCCCGCAACCGCATCACGGACCTTTTCCGCAAGAAGAAGCCGGAGACCTTCAGCGGCGCGGCGGTCGAGGACGAAGACGGCGAGCTGCTGCGGATCGAAGATCTGTTGCCATCGCCCGATGCCGGGCCGGAAGCGCTCTACGTCCGCAACGTGCTTCTTTTTGGCATCTGATACGTCAAATCGGAAACGCGCCACTCGGCCGCCGTCCCTACCGCGGCCGATGCCGCCATTCCTGACGGCATCCTTTCAATGCCTTGCAGATGCCCGCAAGAAAGCGGGCATCGCAGGCCGGAGGCCCTCCCCACGGAAGCGCTACTCGCCGTCCGCCAAACCCCTCAGCCGTTCGGCGCCCTCCTGGAAGACCGGCGGCGGGGTCAGCAGGCTCAGCACCAGGTAGGCCTCGGACTCGAAGTCGTAGAAGAACCCCGGCTGGACCAGGACGTCGCGCGCCAGCAGCTCCAGGACCCATTCTTCTTCGCTCCGGACGCGCGGCGCCTGCACGGTGATGTACCAGCCGCCTTCCACCGCCAGGATACCCGCCGCCGACCCGGCCAAGGCTTCCCGGGCATGGGCTAGATTTGCGGAGGTGCGCTCGCGGATCTGCCGCTGCACATCTTCCCCGGCGGCCAGCAGCCCCGGCGCCGCGCATTGCACCGGCGTACCGACGGAGAGATATGTGTCGGCGATCCATTCGAGCCGCTCCAGGGCCTCCGCGCACGGTCCGGTTGGTCCGCTCGCGACAATCCAGCCGAGCTTCATTTGCGGCAGCCCGGCGATCTTGGACAGGCCGCTCATGGAAAACGCCAGGCAATCTTCGATGCCGGCCGGCGCGGGCGCGCGATCGCGGTCTGGCGCGGCGGGCGGCAGAGCGTAGTCGTGGAAAACCTCGTCGGAGAGGATCGCAATGCCCCGCTCCGCGCACAACCGCGCCAGCGCTTCGAGTTCTCCCCGCTTCACGTACGAGCCGGTGGGATTGTTGGGATTCACCACAACCACCGCGCGGGTGCGCACGGAAACGGCCGCCGCGAGCGCATCCATATCGATGGACCACCCGCCGTGATAAACCAGCGGGTACTGCCGGACTTCAATCGACTCCAGACGCGCCAGGAACTCGAACAGCGGATAGGAAGGCCGCGGGACCAGAACGTTGTCGCCCGCGTCCGTCAGCAGTTTGAACAGGTACGAATAGGCCTCACTGGTGCTGGCGGTGAGGAGTATGCGCTCCGGCTCGACGCGCTGGCCGCGCGACGCGTAGTAGGCCGACACCGCCTCGCGCGCCGTCCGCGACCCGGCCGGCGCCGGATCGTAGGCCAGCAAGCCCGGGTCCTCGAACGCGCGCAGGAGGCCCGCCGGGTAGCCGATTCCGGCGCGCGTCGGGTTCGATTCGGTGAGATCCAGGACGCGCGCCCCGGCCCGCCGCCGCTCGTCCAGCGCCCGCGCGATCCGGTTAGGCCGAAGATCCCAATGAAGCCGCGAAGAGAACATCTACGCTATCGATTGTAGCGGCGGGCAGAGCCGCAAACGCAAGGGAGCGGTAGCGCCGGACACCGCTCTCTTGCGTTTGCGGCTCCGAACGACGGGTTTCCGCGGTTATTCGCGTCCGTGTCGCCTGCCCGGGATGCGCCGGGTTAACCTCGCGCTGAGCGCGCCCTCGGCGCGACGGCGGGCCGGGAGGCGCACCCACCTATCGCGATGCCGCGCATGCCATGACCCGCCGGGCCAGTTCTCGCGTTGAGCAGGCTTGGCCGCCAGGGCCGGCCCAAGACTCCAGTTTCGCCATATCGTCGGGCTGCGCCGCAAGACCGGTCATTAGCGCATTCAGCACGCGAAGGGCGACCTGAACCTGCTGTATCCGCAGCTTCGCGCGAACCAGGTACTGACCGCCTCCGGCTGCCGCCGGCGGGCGATCGACGGCCGGGGCTGTGACCGGAGGCAAGACGGCCGTGGGGACGCCCCGACGATCTGGCGGCTGGGCGGACGCTTTGTCAATCTTCACGGGGTCCGCGCGGTCTTGAGTCGGTTCGCGGGGTTCCATGGGCACCGGGCCGGCCGCGGGAACCCTGGGAAGGATCACTCGCATCTGGTTCCAGTCGTACGGCAGTTCCCTGCCGCAGTCCAGACACGCTACATATGTCCTCGGGAGCGCGGCGGCGGCGACCGCCCGGCCGGGCGTCACGGGGAATGTTGTCCGCCGGTGGCGGCAGACCAGCACGGCATTGAGCACCGCCTGAAGCATGGGTTAGCCTCTGTTACCGCGTCATTGTTGCGTCGTGGTTCACTGGCGTATCTATCGTCTGAGCGGCGAAGGGACTGTAGGGGGGGCCGCGCGCCAGCCCGGGCCGCGCAGCCCCCCGAAGACCCACGCGTTTCCGCGGCGCGCCGACGCGGGAAACACAAACCAGCAGTTAGCAAAGCGCCGCCATCAGTGCGCCGCGAGCGGTCGAGTTCAATGGGTCGGCCGAGACCCGGATCTCGGAAAGCCGCAGCGGGAAATCGGTGGAGCGCATGGCGGCCGAAAAGTGCTCCAGGAAACCGGGAGGCATCACGGTTCCGCCGCTCAGCGCCAAGGGGACCGATTGATCCAGATTGGGAAGCCGCTGTGCCGACGCGATATGGGTCCGCAGGGACTCGATCAGACTCGCCATCATGTCGCCGTAGTAAACGGTCAGCGCATTCTGCACCCGATCGGTGGAAAAGCCGTTCAGGCGGAACGAAGACTCCTTTTGAACTCGCGTCCTTGTCGCCAGGTCCCCCGTGACGAGGGCCGCCCGGGCATCGATGAAGTCGCCGGCCTTGGGAGTGCTGAAGCTGATCACCGGCACCGACAAGATGGCCAGGCAGACGTTGCACAGGCCGCTGCCGCAGGAGATCCCAATGCCGCTGAAATTCGATCCGCCCAGCTCACCGAATACGACCGCCAGGCCTTCCTGGATGGGCGTAGCCGTGTAGCCCAACTCCCCCAGAATCTGGCGAATCGACGCCTCGTGGTAGGCGAGGCCGCCCTCGCCCTCATCGCCCGGCGCCGGGACGCTGAAGAAGACCTTCTGCCCCTCCGCGGCCGCACGTCCGGCCAGCTTGGTAATGATCTTACGGAGCACCGCCAAGGCGTGAGGCTCTTGCGGGTTCAACACGCCGTTCCGCATCGGGCGCCGGGTTTCCGCGTGGAACACCTCCGCGAATTTCTGGGCATCGTCTCCCACGACAACCAGTTCATCTTCGTGGACCTCGTGGAACACGTTCTCGCGCCGCAGGAGGCTTTCCGCGAGCTTCGAATAGGGAAGCGTCAGAAAGGCATTCAGGCAGGTCTCGTATTGATAGTTCTTGTCCGTGTTGCGGGCCACCACGATCCGGCTGGTGCCCACGTCGAGTCCCAGCGGCTCCAAGTAGTTCTGTTCGGCGTTCTTCATAAAATGTCCTCTTATCCTCCAAACCCATTCAAATGCGTGAATCTGGTCCCAATACTCCTGTTCCGAACGGCGCACGAAGCTGCGGAGTTCTTCCGCATCCAAGCGGGTCCGCGGGCGCCGGGTCCGGCGGCGCGCGGAGAGTCCGATCGCCGCACCGACAACCCCGATGATCGCCTCCGGCCCCCTATCTGCGGGGCCTGGACGCGTGCTCGAGCACCGCCGCCAGGCCGTGCATGCCGGACGCGCCGCCCTGCGGAACGCAAAAACTGGCGGCTTCGGAGATGCGTTGGCACTCCTGCTGTTTGCGTTTCTGCCAGCTCTGGAATTCTTCCTGCGCGTGCGCCACGGCATCGAGGTTGGTCTGAATGCGGGCGACATGCTGGCTCGTGGCCCGGTCCAGATCCGCCTGGACGGCGCGATTCTCGTCCGCCTTGACGGCTTCGAAGCCTCGCAGCCGTTCCTGCAGAGCGTCCTCGTGGTCGTTCAAGGCGCGCTGGCGAAGGATGGCGTCCTGCAGAAGCTGCTCGGGATCCATGTGGGCGGCCTCCAGGGCCATGAGCAGGGCGCAACGCTTGGCCTCTGGCATCATCCCGGCAAGGTGGGGGCTGTCGATCATCTCCGCCACTTGCAGAATACTGTAGGCCGCGCGCGGCGGTTTGACCGCGGCGGCCTGGTAGATCTGTTCGAAGCCGGCGGATTTCTGGGCAGCCCCGGCCCGCGCCGATCCGGACGAACCGGAATCCGGCGGCCCTAGGGGTTGCCTCCATTCGCCGCCCGGAACCGCCGTCAGGGCTCCGTTCGCCGATCCTGGCTCGTCGGACGCAGCTTCCGCCGTTCCGCAGCCGCTATTTGAGAACTGGAATAGTTTTTTCAACATGTAAGACCCCCACGGCGCTCGCCGCGCGGGCAGCCGGAGAACTGGCTCGGCGCCCTCGCTGGTCTGTGCCGGCAATCGTTTGCTGTATTAGTCTCTCCATCCGAACATTCCTCTCGGAAACTTAATGTTCGTCGGAACTCCCGCCGGACTTTAGACTTCTTGTGAAAATTCCCGGGGTATACGAGAATTTGCCCATTCCGCCGATAGATCACATACGCAAGGCCATGCTGGCGCGGCGACGACGAGATCACAACTCGCTGGTGGAGCGGATCGCGGTAAGGATCGACGACCCGGTGGGGCGTCTGAGGTTTCTCAAGATTGTGGAGCCGGAAATCCAGGACCGACTGAAGGGGCGATCGCCCCGCCGCGCCCGCTTCCTGTTAATTCCGGTACTCCTGGCGGCCGCTCTGGCGGGTGTCATCCTCTTGCGCGCCCCGGCGAAGGCTCAGCCGGCGCTGTCGCCGGTACGGCCCGCCGGTCCGGCCGCGGCGCCATCCCCCGGCCAGCCTTCCGAGGTCTGGGAGGTTGAAAAGACGGATAGCTCGGAGACATACAGCAACGGTCTCTGGATCGACGACCGTTACGCCGTGCCGAACCATCCGCGTTCCTACCTGGCATTCCCGGCAAACCGGACCGACGGGCCCGCCGTCCGCCGTTCCGATCCCGCGGGCGTGGTGTTTCACACCACGGAGAGCTTGCAGGCGGTCTTTTCGCCCGAGGAGAACGGGACGCTTCGGCGGATCGGCGAATCGCTCCTCGACTACGTCCGCCGCAAGCGCGCCTACCATTATGTAATCGATCGTTTCGGGCGGGTGCACCGCGTCGTGGCCGAGAGCGACGCCGCCAACCACGCCGGCTACTCCGTGTGGGCGGACGAACAGTGGTTGTACCTCAACCTGAACGAGGGCTTCTTCGGCGTGTCGTTCGAGGCGCAAACCGATCCCGGCGGAGCCGGAGCCGCCATCGGCCCGGCGCAGGTGCGGGCGGCCGCCATGCTTGTCGAAATGCTGCGCAGCCGCTATCGCATTCCGGCGGCTAATTGCGTCACGCATGCCCAGGTGTCGGTCAACCCCTCGAACATGCAAGCCGGCTACCACACGGATTGGGCTTTCGGCTTCCCATTCGAGCAACTGGGGTTGCCGGATAACTACGCCCGGGATCTTCCCTCCGTGTGGGCCTTCGGGTTCCAGTATGCCTCCGGTCCAGCCGGGACGGCGGGACTGGGAGTCTACGCCGGAGCCGCGCGAACCGAAGAATGCATCAAGGAGCGCGCATCGGCGGCGGGAATCGGGGTGGCGGCCTACCGCAAATCGCTCCAAAAGCGCTTCGAGCGGCGATTCGACGAAATACGGCGGCTCCAGACCCAACCCTCCGAGGGTTCCAGTTGAAGTGAGGCCCCAACAGCGGGCGCGCCGTGATAGCATGAGAAGTCTCCATTACATCTGAGGTTTACGTGGCCAGGATCACGCGAAAAGAGTTAAAGTCCGATAAGTTCGCCCTTGAAGTCGGACAAACGGTAACCTTCTTCGAAGAGCATCGCGAGGTGCTTTTCCGCTATGGCTGGATCGCGCTGGCGGTTGTCGCGGTTGTGTTGGGCTACAGGTTCTATGCGCGAAACCAGCATACGGCCCGCGAGGAGGCGCTGTACAAGGCCATCCAGGTGGCGCAAGCTCCGGTCGGGGCGGCATCGGGAGGCGGACTCACGTTTCTGACGCAGGAACTCAAGGACCAGCAATCCGTCAAGCAGTTCACCGATCTGGCGGGCAAGTACGGCGGTTCGGCCGAGGGGAACATTGCGGAGTACTACCTCGGGTCTATCCTGGCCGACGAGGGCAAGCTGGCCGACGCCGAGAAGCGCTTCAAGAGCGTGGCGCAGAACGGCGACGAGAAGTACGCGTCGCTGTCGAAGCTGTCGCTGGCCGAGATCTATTTCGGAGATGGCCGCGCGGACCTGGGCGAAAAGACGCTCAGGGACCTGATCGCCCATCCCACGATCTTCGTTTCCGCGGACCAGGCCACCATCTCCCTGGCCCGGCAGCTCGTCTCGAGAAACCCCGGGGAGGCGCGAAAGCTGCTTCAGCCGCTGCTCTCCAAACCGGGCGCGACCGGCCAGACGGCTGTCAGCCTCAACGCCGAGCTTCCGCAGTAAACGGTTCGCCATCGCATGCTGGCGCGACTTCGATTTCCGGTGGAACGGAGCCGCGGCCGCCGGTATCCGGAGACCGCCCATCCGTACCGGAATGCCTTCCAGAGGGACCGCGACCGCGTGGTGCATGCGCGGGCTTTCCGCCGGCTGGAAGCCAAGACGCAGGTCTTCGCGCCGGGGCTCTCAGATCACTTCAGGAACCGCCTTACCCACACCATCGAAGTGGCGCAGATCGCCCGCACCGTGGCCAATGTCCTCGGACTGGACGAAGACCTGACCGAGGCGCTGGCGCTGGCCCACGACATCGGCCACCCCCCCTTTGCGCACGCCGGCGAGGAGGAACTGAACCGGCAAATGGAGCGGTTCGGCGACCGCTTCGATCACAACCTGCACGCGTTGCGCATCGTCGAGAGCTTCGAGCAGCGATACGCCAGGTTTCCGGGCCTGAACCTCACCTTCGAGGTCCGCGAGGGGATCGTCAAGCATTCGCGCGACTTCGGTCCGGGTGAGTTCCCCGAATTCGACGCCTATCTGCCCGGTCTCCGGCCGGTTCTGGAGGCGCAGTTGATCGACCTCGCCGACGAGGTCGCCTACAACACGGCCGACCTCGACGACGCGTTCTCCGCCGGGATGCTTTCCGCCGAACAGGTGGCGGAGTGCGTCCCCCAGTACCGGGCGATTCACGAGGCCGTGGAGACCCAGTATCCCGGCGCCACGGAACGGGAACGCTTCAATGAGGGTCTCCGCCAGTTGATCGACGGGCTGGTTTCCGGTCTGATCGAAGGCGTCGTCGAAAACGCCCGCCAGAGCGGCGCCGCCGGCGCGGAAGAAGTGCGCGAATGCCCGCGGCGCATCGCGGCGTTCACCGAAGAGGCCGCCGTGACGAGCCGGGCGTTGAAGCGCTTCCTGCACGCCAGGGTTTACTCCGCGCCGGCGTTGGGCCAGGGCCGCCGCCGGTCAATGGCCATGATCGCGGACCTCTTCCGCTTCTTCCTGGATCGTCCGGACCGGCTCCCGCAGCCGTACTCGGCGCGGACGCTCGCGGAGCCGCCCCATCGCGTGATCTGCGACTACATCGCCGGGATGACCGACGCGTTTTGCCAGCGGACGTTCGAGCAGACCGTGGGACCGGCGGGGGCGTAGCCGTTCGGCCCGGGCCAGGTTCGCAGCTCCCAGGGTGAGATGGAATTGGAGGCCGGTCTTTGTTGACTGATACGGCATTTTGCCGTATATTGAGAATGCGATGAAACGGGAAGCCCTACCCACGGCCCGGCTGGAAGCGCGCTTGCGGCACGACGTGATGGCGCGCCTGAAGCGCGCCGCCGAAATCCAGGGGCGCACGCTGACGGATTTTGTGGTGGCTGCCGCCGATGAAGCGGCTTGCCGGGCGATCCAGGAGACCGAGATCATCCGCCTTTCGATCGAGGGCCAACGCCAGATCGCCGCGGCGATCCTCGACCCGCCGGCGCCGACGCCCGCTCTCAAGCGGGCCGCCAAGCGGTACCGCGAACTGTCCGGCGTGGCATGACCCCTGCCCCCTTTCGCTTCGACACGCTCGGCGATGGGCACGACCGCGCGGCATTCTGTTGCGGTGACAACGCCCTCGATGCATATTTTCGGACGCAGGCGACCCAAGACATCCGCCGCCGGATCGCCAATTGTTTTGTCGTGGTTGAAACCGCCACCAGCCAGGTAGCGGCCTATTACACCCTTTCGGCGGCGAGCATCCCGCTTGTCGATCTTCCGCCGGACGAAGCTAAGCGATTGCCGCGATACCCCACCCTGCCGGCGGTTCGCATTGGACGGCTGGCCGTCGACCGGCGCTTCCAGCGGCGCGGTCTCGGCGAACTGATGATCATGAACGCGGTTCATCGGACCATTCAGGACGCGGCGGCCGCGTTCGCCCTACTAGCCGATGCCAAGAACGATCGGGCAGCCGCGTTCTACCGGCGATACGGATTCCGCCCGATCGTGAGCAAGCCCCGGACCTTGTTTCTGCCCCTCGCGACGGCCCAAAAAACGCTGCTTCAGAAGACCGGGCAGTAGATCTCACCGGGGCAACAACCAATCGAGTTCTATTACTGCTTTATCGGCTACTCGTCTCAGAACCAGGATTCCGCCGACCACCTTTAGGCGGCCCGCAGGCAAAGGGCGAGCGGTGTTGGGTTCATTCGCCGATCTTCGGGCGGACCGAATTAGCGCACGGCCCGTGGCTTTCGAATGGCCGATGCGACCGGCGCGGGCCGGGTGCTTCCCACAACGCCGTTTGGGGCTTGTATACGGATCAGCGACAAACCGGCCAAGTGGAGCCCGAAGGGATCACAGCAGTCCGGGGAACGCAGGTTCCCGATCCGAGGTCAATCTACGATAATCCCACATAACGGGAGCTACGACTCGCGCGCAGACGAAAATGCGTCCGTCACCTCGTCCCCGGAACCCCAAACGTCAATCGCGTTGTTGCCCGCTCTCCCTACTGCCGCCCGATATAGAACGTCACCGAGTAGCGGGCCGAGGCGGCGTAGGTGTCCTCGCCGTAAAACGGTAGTATATTCGCGGCGGCGACACGACCGGCTACATGAAATGTTCCGGGGGCCAAGTCCAGGTCTTGAGATGCGCCCGGGGCGAGGGTCAGCTTCTGCGACACCGGGCCATCGAAGAACACGGATAGTTCATAGGCCGTGGAATTCTTGACGTTCATCGTGGTCCGTCCGGAGCCGCCCGGAACGTCCCCTGGATAACGCTGGGCGGGCGGCATCGATCCATGCGGGCCGGACGCAATCTTCTCCACCTCATCGTGTACGCTGGGCTTCGCGGGTGCCACGGCGGGCGCTGGAGCGATGTTGGGAACGACCGGCGCGTCGGGCAACGATGGGAATAGCGCTACGCCCGGAGAGCTGGGCACGGTGCCCGGCGACCGCACCGCGACGACCGCGACGCCAACGCTGGCCGCGTTCAACCTGGCGACAAAGAGCCGCCATGCCGGCTTGGAGGGATCGGCGAAGAAGACCTGATTTGCGTTCCCTGCCGTCTCGTCGGGCTGGAACGGGAGATTGAGCACCGACCGTACGGACATCGCCATGCGTTCGTAGCCGTCGCCGGACGCCGGGAACGTGCAAACGAACGTCCAGTCGGCGGTGGACGCCCGAGTCGACGGAGGGGTTTTGATCAGGCTGCACTTTTCGGCACCTATCAGTTTGACGGTGGTCTTCCAGTGGCGGGCGTCGGGGCCGGAGAGGTCGAAGTCGCCGCGGATGCTGGCGAAGGGGTCCGGCTCCTCGGCGGCGCGCACGGCCGCGAGGATGCCGTCGCGGAAGTCTGCCGCGAGCTTCGCGATCTGGTCCTCTTGTCTCTTGAGCGCTTCCTTGCGCTCCCTATCTGCCTGAGCGGCTGCTCTTTCGGCCTCAGCCGCCACGGACGCTTTGCAGCCGTTAAGCAGCCCTTCGTACACGGTTCGAATTGGCACGGACTGCGGCCCTTCATCGACCTTTCGCCCCGGCGGCGGCTGCTGACTGGCGGTGTAGAAATAAAGCGGGCTTCCCGAAACACGTATCATCAACTTCGCCACGATGTCGGGTGCGCGCCAATCCTCTTCGAAGGCAATTTGTTGTAGGAAATCAGAGCAAGCCATAGCGAAGTCGTGTTGCGGCCGCCCCGGTTCGGAATACCGCACGACGGAATCGCTGAGCGAAATGGTGCCTGCGGTGTCAGAGTCCACATGAATGTGCATGACAAGATAGCTCAAATCACCCGGACTTGCGCCGGGGGAGTCTACCGTGAACATGCTGACCATGGCTACGCAAAAGAGTATCTGCTTCACTGTGAGCCTCGACTGGCCGATTCAACGCCTCTGTCGCAGGATTGTACCACTGCCCAGCCCTCGGCGCACTCGGGCAGAAGAACGGCGTTGTGGACGAAAGACGGGATTGTCGGAAACTCGCCGGTCTGGTCGCGTCCGCCACGCCCGACCGCCGATGTGCTCCTGTGAAGCGCCCCCCAAGTCCCTATTTGGGAAGTTGCTCCAACGGCCCGGGTCGCGCCTCGTACCGGCCTAAAACAGTGACAGTTTCCTCCCAACCAAGAACCGCTCCCTGACGGTCGCGGCTCTGAATGCGGGCGTATGCGTCATTCCGAGCCGCGAACGGTGGAGAGCGGTCTTGTCACAGCGGCTTGCGGAGGCCGGCAGACCGCAGAACGCGATGGTCCGCCCCACTGGGCCGGCAGGCGACAGAAATCGATCATCCGCTCCACTGGCTCGCGTCTCCCTGCGCTAAAATCGACCTGTACGGCAACTTCCGTGTTTTCATCGCGGATGCGAGCGTTTTCCCCATGACAGCGGCGCCCAGTACCCGGTTTTCGGAATTCCGTGAACGGCTTGCCAGCCGGGCGCTGGTGGCCGATGGCGCCATGGGGACCATGCTGTATTCGCGCGGCGTGTTCATCAACCGCTGCTTCGACGAGCTGAGCCTGTCTTCGCCCGATCCGGTCCGGCAGATCCACCAGGAATACGCCAAGGCCGGGGCGGAGATTCTGGAGACCAACACCTTCGGGGCCACGCGGCCGCGCCTGGCTTCCTTCGGCTTCGCCGAAAAGCTGCGCGACATCAACCGCGCCGCCGTCCGCCTGGCGCGCGAAGCCTCCGGCGGCGGGCCTTTCGTGGCCGGCGCCGTGGGACCGCTGGGCGTCCACCTCGCGCCGCTCGGCCGCATGTCCCTCGCCGAAGCTCGCGCCGCGTTTCGCGAGCAGATCGAAGCGCTGATCGAGGGGGGCGTCGATCTGCTCATCCTCGAGACCTTCGGCAACCTGGACGAGCTGCGCGAGGCCGTGTTCGCGGCGCGCGACGCGGCCGGCGGCGACCTGCCGGTAATCGCGCAGGTCACCATCGACGACTTCGGGAACCTGCCCGGCGGCGTGGATACCGAGACCTTCACGCGCGCCATGGATTCCTGGCCGGTGGACGCGATCGGAATCAACTGCTCGGTGGGGCCCAAGGTCACGCTCGAAACCGTCGAGCGCATGATGGCGTTCTCCTCCAAGCCGATGAGCGCCATGCCCAACGCGGGCCTGCCGCAGCGCGTCGAGAACCGGAACATCTATCTGTGCTCGCCCGAGTACATGGCGCAGTACGCGCGCCGCCTGTTGTGGGCGGGCGTGAAGATCGTGGGCGGCTGTTGCGGAACCACGCCCGAGCACATCAAGCTGATCCGCTCGGAAACGCGCTCCCTCCAGCCCGTGCAGAAGAAGCTCAAGGTCACGGTGGAGGAGCCCGAGGCCAGGGCGCAGGCGCTCCCGCCGCTGCCCATGGCGGAAAAATCGCAGCTCGGCGCTAAACTGGCCGCCGGCAAGTTCGTGGCGTTCGTGGAAATCCTGCCGCCGCGCGGGGTGGAGGCTTCCCGCGAAATCGCCGGAGCGCGGCTCTGCGCAAGCCGCGGCATCGATTGCATCAACGTGCCCGACGGACCGCGCGCCAGCGCCCGCATGAGCGCCCAGGCGGCCTGCCAGCTCATCCAGCGCGAAGCCGGCATCGAGGCCATCAACCACTTCTGCTGCCGCGACCGCAACATCCTCGGCATCCAGTCCGAGCTCCTCGGGGCGCATGCGGTCGGCGTGCGAAACCTGCTCTGCATCACCGGCGATCCGCCGCGCATGGGCTCCTATCCCGACGCCACGGCGGTTTTCGACGTGGACGCCATCGGCCTGGTCAACATCGTCCACAACCTGAACCACGGCCTGGATATCGGCGGCGCCCCGATGGGCTCGCGGGCCGCGCTGCTCATCGGCGTGGGGGCCAACCCCGGCGCGCTCAATCTGGACGAGGAAGTTCGCCGCTTCGAATCGAAAGCCGAAGCCGGCGCCGAATACGCCATCACGCAGCCCGTGTTCGACCTGAAGCTCCTGGAAGCGTTCCTCAAGCGCGTCGAGCGCGCCGGGATCCCGGTGATTTGCGGCATCTGGCCGCTCACCAGCTTCCGCAACGCCGAATTCATGGTGAACGAGCTGCGCGTGCCGGTCCCCGAGGAGTACATGGCGCGCATGCGCCGCGCGGATAATGCCGAAAAAGCCCGCGAAGAGGGGGTGGCCATCGCTCGCGAAATGACCGCGCGCGTGCGTAATATGGTCCAGGGAGTGCAATTGAGCGCGCCGTTCGGCCGGTACCAGATGGCATTGGATGTCGCCGAGGCCATCGGCCCGCGCTGAAGAAACGAAATGGCTACCGACCTGGTCGAGATCAATCCGGAAGCTCCCCAGCCGGAAGTCCTGGAACGCGCGGCCGCCGCTCTCCGCCGCGGGCGCGTACTGGCGATTTCCACCGACGCGCTGTACGCGCTGGTGGCCGATCCGTTCAATCTGTGCGCGGTCGCGCAGGTCTTCCACGCCAAGGGCCGGGCGCCGCACCGCTCGCTGCCGATTCTGGTCGGCGATCTGCCGATGGCCGAGGAACTCGCCGCCGAATTGAGCAACCGCTTCTACCTGCTGGCGCGGCGCTTCTGGCCGGGTCCGCTCACCATCATCGTTCCCGCCTCCGCCAAGGTCCCCTTGAAGGTGACGGGCAATACCGGGCGGCTGGCGCTGCGCCAGCCCCGGTCCAACATCGCCCGCCAGTTGCTCGCTCTGCTCAACCAACCGCTCATCGCCACCAGCGCCAATATCTCCGGCAGCCCTACGTGCCGCAGCGGGATCGAAGTTTTCGGCATGATGGACGGGCGCGTGGACCTGGTCCTCGACTCGGGCGCCTGCTCCGGGCCGGGCGCCACCACCATCGATATCACGGAGCCCGCCTGGCGCCTCATCAAGACCGGCGCCGTGTCCGAGAAGGAACTCGCCGGCTGCCTCCAGGCATCTTGAGGCGCGGGGCGGCCGATCGTTGTTTGCCGTCCGTCACTCTCCCATTTGCGCCGGCTTTTTTCGGAACCAAAGCCGCCCGCGGTCGTATGTCTCTATGATGAGTCGTTTGCCGTTTGGCGCGCTATTGTTTGCCGCGCTTGCCCTGTGCGCGAGCCCTCCACCACCGGCGCCGCTTGTCCAAATAAAAGATATTCAGATCCCGAAAATCGATCAGCCGCCCAAAATCGAGGAATTCCTCAATGGCGGGTCGCGGGACGACATGAAACGGATCGACGATTTCCGGCAACGCAACCCCGGCGACGGCGCTCCGGTCAGCCGGAAGACCTCCGCGTGGATCGGCTACAGCGACAAGAGCTTCTACGCCGTGTTCGTGTGCCACGCCCCGGCCGGCCAGGTTCGCGCCCGCCTCTCCAAGCGGGAGGACATCTTCAGCGACGACTTTGTAGCGGTGGGTCTCGACACCTACCACGACCGCCAGCGCGCCTACGAGTTCCTGGTCAACCCGCTCGGCATTCAAGCCGACGGGGTGGAAACCGAAGGGCGCGGCGACGATTTCAGCGTCGATATGCTCTGGAGCGCCGAGGGCCGGCTGACGCCGGAGGGTTATGTCGTCGCGATCGGAATCCCGTTCCACAGCCTGCGGTTCTCGCACGGCCGGTTTCAGACGTGGGGTCTGGCCCTGGCCCGCAACATTCCGACCAACAACGAACTCTCTTTCTGGCCATATGTCTCGCAGAAAGTGGAGGGGTTCAATCAGCAGTTCGGGACGGTGAACGGCCTGGAATCCATCTCGCCGGGCCGGAATATCCAGTTCATCCCGTACGGGGCCTTTGGCCAGTCGCATTTCCTGGATACGCCAGATTCCGGCGCGCCCTCCTTTAGAAGCAAGACCGATATCCGCGGCGGCATGGACGCTAAAGCCGTGATCCACGACTCGCTGACGCTCGATGTCACGGTCAATCCCGATTTCAGTCAGGTGGAATCCGACGACCCGCAGGTTACCGTGAACCAGCGCTACGAAGTGCAGTTCCCCGAGAAGCGGCCCTTCTTCCTGGAGAACAACGGTTATTTCGTAACGCCGGAGAACTTGTTTTTCTCGCGCCGGATCGTCGACCCCGAATTCGGGACCCGCTTGACCGGCAAGCTGGGCCGCTGGAATCTGGGCCTGCTCGGCAGCGACGACCGCGCCCCCGGCCAGATGGCGGACGAGATGGACCCCGATTACGGGACTCGCGCGTCAATCGGCGTTCTGCGCGCGCAGCGTGAGTTCGGCAAACAATCCAACGCCGGCGTGTTCTTCGCGGACCGCGAATTCGCGGGCGGCTTCAACCGGGTCGGCGCCGTGGATGCGCGCCTCAAGCTCGACGAGCATTGGACGCTGACCGGCCAAGCCATGACCAGCCAGAGCCGCGATCCGGATGGAGCGAGTTCGGGCGGCGACGCCTGGAACCTCGATCTCCACAGGCAAGACCGGAATTACAGTTACGACCTGACCTACATCGACCGGAGCGAAGGCTTTCGCACGGATTTGGGATTCGTTCCGCGAACGAACATTCGCCAGTTGAGCCAGTTCATCGCGCGGCGCTTTCATCCCAAAAGCAAGATCCTGCTTTCGTGGGGGCCGCAGCTCAACGTCATGGGCGACATGGACCACCGCGGCGTGCAGCAGGATTGGGCCGTGAACCCCTCCTTCAACCTGGAAATGGCTCGCGGCACTTACTTCGGCGTCTATCGTTCGGAGCGATACGAGCGATTCTCCGGCATCGACTTCCGCCGCTCCGACACGGGCTTCGGCGGCCACACCGAATTCTTCAAGCGCGCCACTTTCGACTTTGGCTATTCCAAGGGCACGCGCATCAATTACAGCGCGCCCGATGGCCTCGACCCGTTTCTGTGCAATGGCAGCGAGTTGCAGGCCCAGTTCACATTCCGGCCCACGTCCCGGATTGAGCTCGACACCTTCTACTACCTCACGCGCCTGCGCACGCGGGCGGATTCCTTCGTTGGCGCGCCTGGCGTCCCCGGCGGCCGCACCGCGGGGGTGTTCGTGAACCATCTGGCGCGCACCCGCCTGAACTACCAGTTCACTCGCGCGCTCTCCCTGCGACTGATTCTGGATTATGACGGCGTTCTGGAGAACCCGGCGCTCATCGGCCTCGACCGCCAGAAGCGCGTTGCCGGCGACGCCCTGCTCACCTACTTGATCCACCCGGGAACCGCGGTGTACCTCGGGTACACCGACCAGTTGGAAAATCAAGCCATAATGCCGGGCAATCCGCCATTCCTGGGCCGGACAGCCTTCCCCTCCGTCACTACGGGGCGGCAGCTATTCATGAAGGTAAGCTACCTGATCCGGTTGTGAGCCGGAGCTCATCGGCCCGAATTCACTCAAATCCGCATCTCGCCGGCCGATGAGTGTTTTGTGGAAACGCTGCGACGTACCGCGGAACGGATACTGGAAACCGCGCTGGAGGCGAACGACGGCGAACTCCGGAACTGCACCATGAGCGTCGGCCGTGAAGGCGCCATCGGCGTTTCCACCGAGCAGGCCGACTGGTCCCTGGCGGCTCTCGCGGCGGAAATGGGCGCATCCGCGGTTTACCGCGTCGAACGCCGCATGAGCCAGGTAAGCGTCGAAGCCTGGTCGCTCGGAAAAACCTGCTTGCTTCGCCGCAAGCTGCCGGGGCCGCCGCCCTACAGCGCGCCTCTAACGCTTCCGGCGCGGTAGAGCGGGCTTCGTGGAATCCTGCCCGGCCGCCTTAAATTTCCCGCTCCCGACCGCCGCCAGAAACACGCCGTAGTCGGCTTCGGTTTGGTCCGCGTACTCGCAGGCGAAATCCCGCAGCGCTCTCGCCATTTTGCCGCCGGAGCCGCAGTACCCCACGATCGCGCACGCGTCGCCGGAGCGGGCGTGCCCGCGCGCCAGCAGTTCTCCCGCCACCAGCGCCAGCCTGGCCAATCCTCCGCCACGTAGTTGCTGGATATCGATGCTGCCTTTGTGATCGTTGAGCTGCCGTACCAGGTAGTGGCGCCCGCCCATTCCCGTCCAGCCCAATAGCAAATCGGAGACGGGCTGGATGGCCCGCTGTCCCTCCGCCGCGCGCCGCCCCTGATGCCGGTAGACCGCGCCCGGGAGAACCCGCGCGTAGGCCGAGGCAACTTCCTGCTTGATTTGCAGGAACATCGGGTCTCCCACGCCGTTCCCTTCGAAGAGGGCGACGTAATCCCGCAGTCCGACACTGCCGGTTCCCACCACCTTGAACCCGATATCGACGCCGCGAAACAAGTCGAAAAGACGCCGCCGCTCCGGAGCGAGGTTGCGGCGATACGCGGCGAGCGATCCCCAGACCGCCCCGGCTTGCCGCCCTCGAATCCGCCAGGAGACCGGCCGCAGATCGCGAAAGCGGCGCCACCCGCTGCCGTCCGGCTCCGTCAACTTCTCCAGCAAATCGAGCGGCCGCGTGCGTTCAGACTGCCGCAGCGCGGCCTGAATCGGACCAATGCGTCCGAGGCGGTGGATCTGCCGCCGCGCCACCGCCAGAATGGGCGCCCGCGAGAACTCCGCCATGGCCCCTAGGTAGCTTTCGGCGAACGCTTCCGCCGCGCTCCGGCAGGACACGCGATCGTGTGCGGACTCCCGGCCCGCCAGCACGATGCTTGCCGCCATTCGTTTCACATCCCACTCCCACGGCCCGCGGATGGTCTCGTCGAAATCGTTCAAATCGAAGACCAGATTGCCATCCGGCGCGGCGAACGACCCCAGGTTCTGAACGTGCGCGTCCCCGCAGAGTTGAACCAGAAGGCCCGAATGCGGCAACCGCCCCAGGTCGGCCGCCATGATCGAGACCGCGCCGCGGAAAAACGCAAAGGGCGACGCCTTCATCCGCGCATACTTGAGCGGCAGCAACTGCGGAACCCGGCCCTCCTCGGATGCCCGATGCGCCTCCATCGGATCGAACCGCCGTTCCTTCGGCCGCAGACTGGCCTGCGCCGCCCGGCTCGCCACATCGCGGCGGCCTCTGCCGTATTCGGCGCGTTCCTTCGCGCTTGCGTTCGTTCTCAACCCAGCCTCCTTGCGGTCACCGGCGGACCCTCGCGGAATGGTTCCATTCTATGCCCGGCGGCAGCGGCGCGGCGGAAAGCCGAGGACCAAAAGCCGATAGCTGTCCATTTTGACCCCGCTCCCTGCTATCATCTCTGTTCTATGGCTCTATTCTCTATTGGTGTGGACCTTGGCGGCACGAATTTCCGGGCCGCGGCGATCGGCCGGGACGGGACTCTTCTCGACAAAATCTCCGGCTCGACCAATTCCGCGGGCGGGCGGGATGCCATCGTCGATTCAATCGTCAACGCGGTCGTGACGCTGCGGGACCGGCGGGCGGGCGACCAACTGGCCGGAACTGGGATCGCGGTTCCCGGTTTCATCGTGATCGAGCAGGGCCTCGTCCTCGTCTCGCCCAATCTCCCGCCGTTGGACAATTTCAGGGCGCGGGACGCTTTCCAGGATCGATTGAAGGCCCCGGTGATTCTCGAGAACGATGCCAACGCCGCGGCGCTCGGCGAAAAGTGGATGGGAGCGGGGCGGGACGTCAACGACCTGATTCTGTTGACGCTCGGAACGGGCATCGGGGGCGGCATCATCTGCGACGGCAAGGTGGTGCACGGATACCTGGGCATGGCGGCCGAACTGGGCCACATCACCGTGGACCTGAACGGCAACCCGTGCGGCTGCGGCAATACCGGATGCCTGGAGAAGCACGCCTCCGCGACCGCCGTGGCCACCATGGCGCGGCATTTGAGTCTCGGCGACAACCTGAGTTCGGAAGACGTCTACAAGCTGGCGATGCAGGGCAACGGGGCGGCCAAGAGGGTCTTCGAGTGCATGGGACAGGCACTGGGCATCGGGCTGGCGACGTACATGCAGGTTTTCAATTTCCCGCTGTACCTGTTGAGCGGCGGTCCGCTGGCCGCCTGGGACCTGTTCTCGCCGGCTATGTTCCGCGAGATCGAGCGGCGCTCCTTCAACTATCGCGCCTGCCAGACCATTAAACCCACGCGCGTCGAGAAAGCCCTCCTGGGAGGCGATGCCGGGCTGTTCGGAGCGGCCTACCTGCCGCTCCAGGCCATGGGATCGGGCGCCTAGCGCGCGTGGCTTCCGCCGGCGAACGGCGGTATACTGCGGACTGCTTCGCAGTGCCCCATTTACGTTAACGAAAGAGAGAGTATGACGCAACACTCCATGGAAAGCGCCAGCCCGCGGCAGAACACGGGTTTCGCCATGGCCGTGGCCGCTACGGTCTTTTTCCTGTTCGGGTTTGGAACGTCGTTGAACGGCGTTCTGCAACCTCATCTGAAAGCCATCTTCAATCTGAATTACGGCCAATCCACGCTGGTCCAGAGCGCGTGGTTTTCGGCCTACCTGGTCCTGTCCATGCCGGCGGCCGCTTTGATGGCGAGGCTAGGCTATAAGAAATCGATGGTGCTCGGCTTGAGCGTTATGGGACTTGGGGCGCTGCTGTTCTACCCGGCGGCCGGATATATCTCTTACGGCGTATTCCTCTCGGCCATCTTCGTGCTGGCGGCCGGCGTCACCATGCTGCAAGTCGCGGCGAACCCCTTCGTCACGCTGCTGGGCGCCCCGGCCGGGGCCTCCAGCCGTCTGAACCTGGCGCAGGCGTTCAATTCGGTGGGCCAGATGCTGGCGCCGTACCTGGGAGGCTTGCTGTTCCTTTCGGCTCTCGCCACCACCGAGGTGATGAACGAGACGCAAAAGACCACGGCCGCGCAAGCCGTCAAGGTTCCTTACCTGGTGATCGCCATCGTGCTGCTGCTTCTGGGGTTGGTGCTCTCGCGGCTCAAGCTGAGCCTGCCGGCGCAACTGGCCAGCGCGCGCCCGGACCCGGGCGACAGCGTCTGGAAGCACCGCCACCTGGTTCTCGGGGCCGTGGCGATCTTCGCCTATGTGGGCGCGGAAATCTGCATCACTTCCCTGTTTGTGAACTACCTGACCCAACCTGAAATCGGCCACATGACGCCCAAGTCGGCCGCCGGTTACCTTTCCCTTCTATGGCTAGGAATGATCATAGGCCGCTTGACGGGCACGGCCGTTATGCGCACGCTTCCAGGCGGAAAGGTGCTGGGCTGGGCCGCTTTGATCGCCTTCGCGCTTACTATCACCACCATCCTGACCACGGGTCACATCGCCGTTGGAAGCATCATCCTGGTGGGCCTGTTCGAATCGATCATGTTCCCAACCATCTTCGCGCTGGCAGTGGCCAACCTGGGTACGCTGACCGGGAAGGGATCGGGCCTGATCAACATGGCTATTGTGGGCGGAGCCGTGATGCCGCCGATCCAGGGCATCCTGGCGGATGCAATCGGGCTGCACGTTTCGTTCATCGTGCCGGCCGCCTGCTTCATCTACATCCTCTATTACGGATTCAGCGGCTCGAAGATCCGGGCCGCAGCCGGCGCCGCGTCATGATAGACGATTTCCGCACTCTATACGGATCCGCCGCGGGCGTGCGCGTGTTTCGCGCCCCCGGCCGCGTCAACATCATCGGCGAGCACACCGACTACAACCTCGGCTTCGTCCTGCCGATGGCGCTGGACATGGCGACCTATGTGGCCACGGCGCCCTCCGGCGACGGCAAGCTTCGCATCCACTCGGAGGACCGCAAGGAGACGCGCGAGTTCGACGCCGCCGCGATTGGCGATTTGCGGCCCGAGCATCACTGGACGGATTACCCGGTCGGGGTGGCGCACGAACTCACGCTGGCCGGCTTCGCCATCGAGCCGGCGAACCTGCTGATTCGCTCCACGGTGCCGGACGGCTCGGGTCTTAGCTCGTCGGCCGCGCTGGAGGTCTCTTCGGCGCTGGCGCTGCTGAACGGGCGGCCGCTCGATCCGCTGGAGCTCGCGCGGCTCTGCCAGCGCGCCGAACGCAATTTCGTGGGCGTGCCCTGCGGCATCATGGACCAGTACATTTCCGTTTTCGGACGCGAGCATTCGGCCGTGGAAATCGATTGCCGGAGCCTCGGGCATCGCTACGTTTCCCTCCCCGCCGGCGCGGCGTTTGTGGCGGTCAACACCATGGTGAAGCACGCGCTGGCGGGCTCCGCCTACAAGGACCGCGTGGCCGAGTGCGCCGCCGCGGTGGTGGGCATCAAGACGATGTTCCCGGCGGTCGAGAGCCTGCGCGACGTTTCGCCGGAGCAGTTCGAGCAGGCGGCCCATCTGCTTTCGCCCGTGGTTGCGCGCCGCGCCCGCCACATCGTGGGGGAAGACGCGCGCGTGAACCGGTACGTCGAAGCGAGCGAACGGGGCGATCTCGGCCTGATGGGGAAGCTGATGGTGGAATCGCACCGCAGCCTCCAGCACGATTACGAAGTGAGCTGCGAGGAACTCGATTTCCTGGTAGATGCGGCTCTGCGAATGGACGGGGTCTTCGGCTCGCGCATGACCGGCGGCGGCTTCGGCGGCTGTACGGTCACGATGCTGCGTCCGGACGCCGAGCCTTCCTTCCGCCAGGAGATCGCGCGCGCCTACCAGGGCCGCTTCGGAGTCGCGCCGCGCACGTACCTTTGCAAGCCTTCCGCCGGCGCCGGCGAATATTCAGATTCCTGTTTGTGACTCGCAGGGCAGCCCTGCCTGCCGATCCTTCGCCGCCGGCGAAGCATCGCCGTAGGGTCCGGGCATGCCCGGCCCCTACTTGGCAGCCGGGACGTCCCAAAATCCCGAAGGGGCCTCAAGGGCGAAGCCCTTGCCTAGAATTTGTACCCGAAACTGAAGGCGACCACCGGGTAGAACTTGAGTATTTTCAGGTCGTTGTTGATCTTGTTCTGCTCGGAAACGATGCTGGCCTGTATCGTCTGATTCGCCGCGATATTCTGGCAGATCTTGCCGGTGCTGTCGCAGGCGGTTCCCGCAAGATTGAACGTCACGCCGGGCGATCCCTGATAGGCCACGCCAACCTCGAAGTTGAAGGCCACGTGGCGCCGGCTCCGCGGGAGCAGGTTTCCAAAACCGATGAGAAGCTCGGGCGCGGTCTTGCGCGGAAAGGCCAGCGAGCCGGAGCCGGCTACCGGGTTGGCCACGCTGCTGTAGTACTGCGCGCCGATGAGCGCGGACGATTGCCCCCCGGGAATGGACACGGCCGCGCTTCCGCGATTGTCGTCGTAGACCAGCGTGCCGGGACTGATATGGAGGCCGCCAATGAGGTATTGGTCATAGTGAATCTCGAACGATTTCAGGTCCAGCCGGCCGCTGTAAGCGGCTCCGTCCTTGGTGTAGGTATCGTCGTACCTGAAATAGTTGAAGCCGAATCGCACGTTGGATTTCCGCGAGACCGCTGTGGCGGCCTCGATGCCGGCTCCCAGGGAGGACGCTCTCAGGCCCATGCCGAACTTGGGCAGCCCGTCCCCGGACTGCGAATACAAGCCGCCGGCGCCCAATAATAGGGATGCCGTGAACAACATGAAACGTCGCATGCGGATTCTCCGAATTCCCGTCTGATTGAGTTACCCGCGCCTGGCGCCGCTGGGCGTCCAGGCCGCGGCTAGGTACAGTCTCGCAGAAACCCGGCGGCCACGCAAGAATGTTGAGACGAATCCGCCGCGTTTCCGACTAAATAGTTAAACCAACGCAAGAATGTCCTCCGATTGGCGGGGCAGTCATTGTGAGTAACTGCCCCGTCCGGCCGGCAGCGTCCCGCACAGTCCAGCGCCTCGGTTTCCCTGGCAACCCGCGTGTTTCGCATTCCGATTCCCTCCATGCCGAAGGCCGCGCGAACCGCCGTGCAGGCTGGAACAGGAAGTGAATCACATCGCTCAGGACCGCCGCGCGCACGGCTGGGGTGCGCATTCTCTCGAAATCGAGTTTTCCGGCGTGAACCGGGTCTTCGACCGGGTGATGTTGTGCTCGCGCGGGAAACCGCTCCCTCGGCCGCGGCTCTGAACGGGGCCCGTAGCGTAGGAGCGCCGATCTTCAACAGCGCCGATCCCGCTTATGGGAAGTTCGTGACCTTGGGCGCGTTGGGTATGTGGTTGGGCGTGGCGGCCCCGCCCGTGTCGTTGATGACGTTGTCGATCGCGCCATTGTTGGCGAGGCAAACCGCGATCATATCGTGGAACTTGACGTTGGGGTTGTTGGGAACCTCAATGGCCCTGGTCAGGACAACGTTGGGCCGCCGGAAAACGCTATAGATGCCCAGCCCCCAGGCTTCGTGGCTGGTGACGTTGCCGGCCACCTTGTAGGAGGCCCAGCCGTTCGTGCCGGGCGCGCTCGTGTAGCTCGGCTGATCGGGAGGATCGTAGGGAATCTCGGATTGGTAGAAATAGACCCGCCCGCCATTGCCGTTCCAGAGAACCTGGAACTCCTGGAGGTGCTCGACGAACAGACCGTAGACGGTGACGTTATTGCCGTTCACCACCAGCCCGTTCGCGCTGGTATTGATGTTCCAGCCCACGCTCTGGTTCTGGCCGTGGTCCGCGCGCCAGATCCAGGTGTGATCCAGGATCGTGTCGTGGCTGTCGATCCTCAGGTTTACCGCCGCGCGCCCCACCGCGGCGCCGCCCACCCGGAAGAAATCGTCGTGCAGGGAGATGGGGTTCGCGGCATGGCGGGCCCTGCTTCCGCCCGGACCCACCTCGAGCATGACGGGCGAGCTGGTGGCGCCGGCGTCGAAGAGCAGGCCGGCGATCACGATGCCGTCCACGTCCGCGGTGGACATGGCCGCGGCGCCGTTGTCCGGCATCAGGGTAGCGAAGCCCAGACCCAGCACCACCGTGTTGGCTTTGGTGACCTTGATGGGGCCGGTCAGATGATAGATGCCGGGAGTGAGCAGCAGACTCTTGCCCCTGGCCAACTGGGCATTGATGGTCGCGGCGGTGTCGGTGTCCGGCCGGGCGATGTAGAACCGGCTGATGGGAATGTTCTTCCCCGGCGTCGACCCGCCATGCCATGAGACGCCCGAGCTGTTGGTCCGCAGCGACGGCACGCGCACGCTGTATTGCCCGGCCGCATCGATTTGGAGGAAGGGCTTCTCGCGAACGACCGGAGCCTGGGCGATTTTGGTGAAGGCCGGCTTGGGCCAGTCGCCCTCCGGCGCATTGACAACGCCGACGAAGACCATGTTCCAGTTCGATCCGGTCCAACTGCCCCACTCGGTGTTCCTGGCGATCCACTGCTGCTGAGGACCGGAGCTTACCTTGCCGTCAATCGCGTCGTCGGCCATCCAACCGCCGCTCGCATAGCCATTGTTCTGGTGGAGCGCCATGTCGCCCCGGACGTGCATGCGGCGGAACGGGTCCGCCTGCGAAACGGCCCACTGCATGACGCCGCCCGAAGGCGTTACCGAGAAGCCCTCGGCGGCTCTCCAGAAGGTCACCAGGGCTTGGTTGCCCCGCGCGGGGCCGGCATGCACATTGCCAGCGATCCTGACGTCGTCGGGCGAAGCCCCCAATCCCAGGACTTGCGTGTAGTAGCCAATCGGCACGTCCACTTTGTAGTCGCCAGGCAGGAACAGTAAAGCGTTCCGTGCGGGACCGAATTCGCTATTCGCCTGGACGGCGTAGACTTTGTCGATCCGCTCCTGGATGGCCGCCGCCGGCATGGACGGTTTGAAGACGAGCACGTTGGGCCCGAAATCCGGGTCGGCCGCCCTCACAGGGCGGGCGGAATACGCGGCCAATGCCAGAATCAGGCCGAGCTCCATCACCGCTCCCAGACCTCTGAACTTGAGGCGATTTCCGCGGCGCAAAGCCTTATCCATTTTGCCGTTCTCCTTGCAGATCGGAGCCTTGAATGCACGGATTTCCGCCGGCATCCGAAAAGGTCGATTCATCTTAACACCACGCCGGGAGCGGGAAGGTTCGCTGCGGAAAAACGGGTCCTGTGGTTGCCTATTCCGCGTCGATTTGGTGCGGATGAGAGGACTTGAACCTCCACACCCTTGCGGGTACATGGACCTGAACCATGCGCGTCTGCCAATTCCGCCACATCCGCACGATTGAGTGGAAACTCTATCTTAAACTACATCCACGCCCATGCTGCGGGCGGTGCCTTCCACCGAACGCATGGCGGCCGCCACGTCGAAGCAGTTCAGGTCCGGCATTTTTATCCTGGCGATCTCTTCCACTTGCTGGCGCGTGATCTTGCCGACCTTGTTCTTGTGCGGCTCGGCCGATCCCTTGGCCAGGTTCACGGCGCGCTTGATCAACACCGGGACCGGCGGCGTCTTGGTAATGAACGTGAACGAACGGTCCGAGAAGATGGTGATCACCACCGGGATGATCAGGCCTTCCTGGTCCTTGGCGGATGTCCGGGCGTTAAACGCCTTGCAGAAATCCATGATGTTGACGCCCTGCGGACCGAGAGCCGTGCCCACCGGGGGCGCCGGCGTGGCCTTTCCGGCCGGAATCTGCAGCTTCACCTGCGCGGTAACTTTCTTTGCCATACGTTAAGCCTTTTCGACTTGCAGAAACTCCAGTTCGACGGGCGTCGCCCGGCCGAAGATTGTGACCATCACGCGCAGCGTGCCGCGCTCGGCGTTGACCTCATCCACTTTGCCCGAGAAATTCGCGAACGGACCATCGACGATCCTCACGGAATCGTTCTTCTCGAAGGTCATCTTGGGCCGCGGCCGCTCCGCCGCGGTCGCCTGGCGGTTCAGGATCTGGTTGACTTCGGCGGCGCTGAGCGGCACGGGAGAATTTCCGCCACCCACAAAACCTGTGACGCGCGGCGTGTTCTTGACCTCGTGCCACAGCGCGTCGTTCATTTCCATCTCCACCAGCACATAGCCGGGATAGATGAGGCGCTTGCTGGTAACCTTCTTGCCGTTGCGCAGCTCCACCACTTCTTCGGTGGGGATCAGGACCTGCCCGATCTTGTCCGCGAAGCCGAAGGCCTCCGAGCGCGTGCGCAGCGACTCCGCCACCTTGTTCTCAAAACCCGAGTAAGTGTGGATGATATACCATCGTTTGGGAGACGACTCGTCGTAGGCGGGAGGCGCCGCGGCGTCCCCGGCGTCCGCCGGCGGCGCGGCCTCGTCCGCGGCTGGCGGCGAGGACTGCTCCACCGCCTCGGGAACCGCCTCGGCCTCGGGCTGCTCTTCTTGCGAAACGTTATCTTCGGTTTCCATGCCGTGCCTACTTCGCGAAGTAATGAAGGACGCCGGTGACGCCACGCTCGAGGAGCATATCCACGACGAAAAAGTATCCCGCGAAGGCGAACACGGAGAAGATCACCACCGCCGTCGTGCCCTCCACCTGCTTGCGGTTCGGCCACGTCACGCGCCGCATCTCAAGCTTGAGATCGTCGATGTAATCCTTCGTCTTCTGAATCCAACTCTTGCCTTCGTCGGCCATTGCCCTATCCTTATAACCGCCGGCGCCCGGTTTGCGCGTGGCGGCTGGCAGGGGCGGAGGGATTCGAACCCCCACTCGCGGTTTTGGAGACCGCTGGTCTGCCGTTAAACCTACGCCCCTGGATCACGCCCCCCGTACCTGGGGGCATCCATCCATTTTACTTGATTTCCTTGTGCGGTTGGTGCTTCCGGCAATGCCGGCAGAACTTCTTCATCTCCAGACGCTCGGTCGTGGTCTTCTTGTTCTTGGTGGAAGAATAGTTCCGGTTCTTGCATTCCGTGCACTGGAACGTGATGATCTCGCGTGGCATCGTCGATTACTCCTGGTACTCGGCTCTTCTTTCGCCCCTACGGGGCTTCTTACGCGCCCGACCGCCCCATGGCTTACGCCATGGGCTACTATCCAGCGCCCCTGCGGGGCTGACGCCGAAACTCCAATGGGCCGGATGTATCCGGCCCCTCCGTGAGTTGGCAGGCCACAGAAAAACGATGGCCTGCCCCACTTCCGGCCCCTACTTGATTACCTCGGTCACGGTGCCGGCGCCCACCGTCCGGCCGCCCTCGCGAATCGCGAAGCGCAACCCCTTGTCCATCGCCACCGGCGTGATCAGCTCCACTTTCAGGTCCACCCGGTCGCCCGGCATC
>CAIRXZ010000236.1 GCA_903882645.1 uncultured Acidobacteriia bacterium
CCATCATGCGCAGCAGCGCCATGCCGATCACCGCCGCCGGATAGGTGGCCGCAATCGTCATGCCGGCCTTCAATCCCAGGTACGCGTTGGCGGCGCCGAGGACGCCCGTCAGCACTAGACCGATGAGGACCGCGCGAAAGGTAAACTCGCGCATGTTGGTTTTTTCCGGGACGTAGGACCGGAACTTCTTCTCTGGTTCGGGGGGCGTCATTGTAGTTGGGGCCTCGCTTTGTCGCTCGGGAAGGCGGACCGGGAGGCCCGCCTCACCATTATTGTAATCGCGACCTCACCTTCTCGCTCAGGGCCTTTCCGTCCACGGTCTTGCCCGTCAGCTTTGCCTGCGCCGCCTTCATTACGACGCCCATCTGCTTGAGGGAAGTCGCGCCGGTCTCGGCCATGGCTTCCCTAATGGCGGCCTCGATCTCCGCCTCGGTGGCGGCCGCCGGCAGATAGCTTTGAATCAAGGTACGCTCGGCTTCTTCTTTTTCCGCCTGCTCGAGCCGCCCAGCCTTGCGGAATGCATCGGCGGCTTCGGTGCGCTGCTTGATGAGCGATTTTAGCGCCTGCATCTCGGCCGCTTCGTCGATCGGCTTGGGCGAATCCGCTTTCAGTTTCATGAGAGCGGCCTTCACCATGCGCAGCGCGCTGAGGCGCGCCTCGCTCCGGCTCTTCATGGCCGCGACCATATCCTGCTGCACCCTGTCGATGAGAGACATGATTCTGCTATTCTAATGGATTCTTAAGGACAGAACGCATCATTATGCACCTACGCAAGCAACGCCTGCTCACGCCGGGTCCGACGCCGCTCTATCCGCCCGCTCTGCACGCCATGATGGCGGCGGACCTGCACCATCGCACAGAAGAGTTCCGGAAGGTCTACCGCTCGTGTCTGGCCGACCTGAAGGAAGTCATGGGAACGTCGAACGACGTTTTGATGTTTGCCGCCTCCGGCACGGGGGCCATGGATGCCGCGGTGTCGAACCTGTTTTCGCGGGGCGACAAGGTGGTTGTGTGTTCGGCCGGAAAGTTCGGCGAACGCTGGGCCGAGATCGCCAAGGCCTACGGGCTGGAGGCGAACGTGCTCACCGCCCCGTACGGCGAGGTTGTGACGCCCGGGCGCGTGGAAGCCGCGCTGGCCGCGGAGCCCGCGGTCAAAGGCGTGTTCGTGCAGGCCTCGGAGACCTCCACCGGCGCCATGCACGACGTTCGCGCCATGGGGCAGGCGGTCGCCAGGACCGGCGCCATCTTCGTCGTTGACGCGATAACCGGCCTGGGCACCATGCCGCTCGATATCGACGGCTGGGGTCTCGACGTGACCATCGGCGGCTCGCAGAAAGCGTTCATGATTCCTCCGGGCCTGGCCTTCCTCTCCGTCAGCCCCAAGGCGTGGAAGATGGCCGAAACGGCCACCCTGCCGCACTACTACTTCAACCTGAAGAAGGAGAAGAAGAGCGGCGACGCGGGCGAATCGAGCTGGACTCCGGCCACGGCCATGATCCTGGCGATGGCCGAGGCGTTGCGCTTCATCAAGCAGATGGGCATGGCCAAGCTGACCGAGAACGCGCAATTACTGGCCGAGGCCACGCGGGCCGCGGTACGGGCGCTGGGCCTGGAGCTTTTCGCGCCGGGTTCGCCGGGATCCTCGGTGACCGCGGTGAAGGCCCCGGCGGGCATGGATTCCAGCACGATCGTCAAGGAATTCCGCAACCGGTTCGGCGCCATCATCGCCAACGGCCAGGGGACCATGAAGGGGCAGATCTTCCGGATCGCCCATCTGGGCTACTTCGATTTCGCCGATGTGTTCGCCACAGTGGCCGCGTTGGAGATCATTCTCAACGCCAACGGATTCTCCGTGCAGTATGGAACCGGCGTCGCCGCGGCGCAGCAGGTCTACGCGCGCGCGGCCGTCAAACCGCAACCCTAACCGCTTAATCGGGAAACGCAATGAATATTCTGATTGCCGAGCCGCTGGCTCCGGCCGGGGTCGAGCTGTTGAAATCCCAGCCCGGCTGGAAGATTATTGTCTCCAACCCCAAGGAATACACCCAGTACCTGGGGGAGGCGGACGCGTTGATCGTCCGCAGCGCCGTGCAGGTGACGCCGGCGGTACTCGCCAAGGCGCCGAAGCTGCGCGTGATCGGACGCGCCGGCGTCGGCGTGGATAACGTGGATCTGGACGCCGCCACCGAGGCGGGCGTCCTGGTGATGAACACGCCCGGCGGCAACTCCGTGGCGGTGGCCGAACACGCCATGGCGCTGATGCTGGCGATGGCGCGGCACATCCCGCTGGCGGACGCTTCCACGCGGGCCGGCAAGTGGGAGAAGAAGAAGCTCATGGGCAATGAGCTGCGCGGCAAGACGCTGGGCATCGTCGGGCTGGGCAGCATCGGCCGCGAGGTGGTCAAGCGCGCCCGCGCCTTCGAGATGCGCATCCTGGCGCACGATCCCTACGTGGCCTCCAAGATCGCGCAAGACCTGGGGATCGAGCTGGTGGATCTCGCCGCGCTCTACGCCCAAAGCGATTACATTTCGCTCCACATGGCTTCGACGCCGGAAACGCAGGGCCTGGTATCGCGCGCGGCTTTCGACGCCATGAAGCCGGGCGTGCGGCTGGTGAACTGCGCGCGCGGCGAACTGTTGGACGAGGCCGCGTTGAAGGAGGCCATCGACGCGGGCAAGGTCGCCGGGGCCGCGCTGGACGTGTACTCGTCCGAACCGCCGCCGGCCGGGTTCCCGCTGTTCCAGTCGAGCGCGGTGCTGGCGACGCCGCACATCGGCGCCTCCACCGAGGAGGCGCAGGAGATCGTGGGCGTGCGCATCGCCGAGCAGGTGCTCGAGTACCTGAAGAGCGGCGTGGCCATCAATGCCGTCAATATGCCGGCCATTTCGCCGGAGCAATACCGCACGCTGAGTCCTTACGCGACGCTGGCCGAGCGGCTGGGGGCCTTCGCGGCGCACATCGCTTCCGGCAATCCGCGCGGGCTGCGCATCGTTTATTCGGGCAAGGTCTTCAGCATGGGATCGGGTCTGCTGCGCAACGCCGGATTGGCCGGCGCGCTCAGCCGTTCTACCGTGAACAAGGCCAACCTGGTGAACGCTCTGCAAATGGCCGAACACCGCGGATGGAAGATCACCGAACATCACGACAAGTACTACGGCCCCATGGATGCCATGCGTCTCGAGCTCGAGACCGAAACCGGCGTGACGACGGTGGAAGGCGTGGTGCTATTAGGCAAGCCGCGCCTGATGCAGGTGGACGGCATCTTCTGCGAGGCGGCGCTGGCCGGCCGTCTGCTCTTCATGAAGAACCGCGACGAGCCGGGGGTCATCGGCCACGTGGGAACGGTGCTCGGCCGCAACAACATCAACATCGCGAACTTCTCGCTCGGCCGCCGCGACGCCCCGTCCGCGCCCGGAGAGCCGGCCGACGCGGTGGCTATCGTCTCGACCGACGAGCTGGTTCCCGAATCCGTGCTGGCGCAATTGCGCGACCACGCCGCCGTGAAGTTCGCCAAGTCGGTGGAGTTCCGGGAGTAGCGGGGCGGCTCGGAAAGGAGCCGCGCCCGCCAGAAACCGCAAGAGAATTCGGGCCGCCGATGAACGCGGATAAACGCGGATTGAAAACAAGAATCCTATCGGCGTTTATCCGCGGCCCGAAACGGTTTTCTTGCAGCTTCTCAGGGAGCGGTTGTGGTTGCATACGCAACCGCGACTGCGGACAGGAGCGCTTGGAACGTCGGCCCCGTTGCCTCAGGATTCGTTTCGAGACTATGCGTCGGGCGGACTACCGCTGGATGGTCTTGCGCCGCAACCACCCGGCCGCCAGGATCCCCGCGCCGAACAACGCCCAGGTGGAGGGCTCGGGTACCCCTGCTTGGGGACTGCCCAGGATCTGGAACGAGCTCGCGCAGGTACCATCAACGCCGGTGTACGCCGAGCAAACTCCGGGAGCCGAAACTTCGCCAATTTCGCTCTCCCAAGCGTCAATGCCCGGAGCGTTATTAATGTCCCAGCCGACGGCCATGCCCTCCGAACTGACCGCATTCTGGAGAGTCAGATAATACGTCCCGGCCGCGAGATTGAGGTCCGGAATCGAGAAGGTTGCGGAATCGACGTCGTAGCCCCCCCCCAACCCGGGAATGGGTGAACCCGCGGTAACGGTTGCGGTGCCGGACCCGAGAGAGTTGTCGAACTCCGTCGTCCCGATCCACCAGTCGACCTCGGTGACTGTGTCCCCCGGGTACAGGTACACGCCGAAGTTCACTCCATTCACCGTGGAGTTCGAGAGAAGGGTGAAGGAGTCGGAAACCTCAAAGCCCTCGTTGATCGTCCAGCCGGCAATGGTTCCATTGATCGGATAGTTGTCAAACAGGAGCGGCGCCGCCGCAGCCGGGATCGTCAAGATCAAGAGCGAAAGCAGAAGCCCCACCAACGTTTGTTTACTCACGGCACGAACCTTTCTTTCAGGGACGGCGTCGCCGCGGCCTGCGCCAAGAGCCGAATGACAGGGCCACGGCGGGCTACCGAACAAATACCGACCGGAGATCCCGTCTAGGACTTTCGCGTTGCCAGCCAGGGTTATGAAGCAAAGCCCCCGCATTAGATTATGCACGATTTCAGCGTCTGGCTCAACTGGTTTTTCAGTGTTTTAGAGCTGAAAGGGTACTGTACTGTTGTGTTTTTCGGTAGTGGGCTACTTTGAAAAACCCGCGCTTGAACCGGACCCCGGCGTGTGCCATGCTTGGGATATGCCTAAGCGAATACGCAAGCACAGAGAACCAGACGTAAACCAGCTCGCCCACTACTCGATACAGCGGATGGTGGATGCAGCAGAAACGCCAAAGCCGGTGCTGGTGCCCCCAGAAGTGCATCGCGTCATGGCCGAAATGGGCCGGCGGGGCGGCGCCATCGGCGGGAAGCGGCGCGCGGCCAACATGACCGAAGCGCAACGCAGCAATTCCGCCGCCGCCGCCGCTAACGCCAGATGGGCCAAGGTTCGGGTACAGCCGGGGCTATAGTGCCGTTTTCTACACTGGAAGGCGCGTTGAAAGAAAACTAGCGTCGTACAAGAGGGTTGGGGCGCGGTTCACGTTGGGGACGAAGAATGCCACGAACGATATCAGCAGTCAACTCGCAACGCTCATCGGCAATTTCGACTAGTTCTCTACTCGGCCTAGTATTGCGGGAAAAACTTCCGTGCCAGAGCGTGACCAGCACGCCTTCCCTTTTCACGGCTTCGATTGCTGGAATAATGTCGCTATCGCCGCTAAAAACGATTGCATTCGTGATCCTGCCTTTTCCAGCCAAAAGCGCCATATCCACTCCGATCATACAGTCAACGCGCTTCTGCTGGAAGATCGGTTCCCCTTGAGCATCTTGCCCGCGATAAACCAGCCTGCCCAGTCTAACCTCAAACCTTGGTAGATATGAAAGTGCCGTTGTAAAGCCATGGCGCTGCGCATACCGAAACCGCTCTTCTTCGGTAGGCGGATTGCTCTGATAGGGCAAGCAGTGGTAGTAGTAGGCCCGCAATAGTTCGTCAGTACCGGCAATCACCTTAACGAGCTTTTGAAAATCGACAGCCGCTTCACCATGGTCGAAACGCAGGACCTTCTCAACGTACCCGCCGTCTAGAAAGATAGCCGCAACTCCCAACTTTTTACCCGCCTCGCTGAAAACAGAAAAGGCCTGTGGGTCTCCACAGGCCAAGTTCATTTTCTCCCCAAGTACCCGCAGGAACTCGGGGGTTCATAATAACCAATTACAGTATGGCGACGTCTGGAACCGCTTGTCAAGACGAAATCCCTCTCATACGTCCCAGAAGTTGATCTGGCGCAAATAAAAAAGCGAAGGTGAGGCGAAAGCGGAGTGCCAGCTAGGATTCCGGCCCTTTGTCGGCATCCTCCTGGGCAGACGATACCCTGTGAGAAGGGCGCAAGGCACAGTATCGGCCACGCCCATGCTTTCCGATCTTGGCGGGAGGCTTTACCAGCCTGCCCAACGCCCCGCGTAGGGTCTGGACCTTCTCCACGCCGATTTCTTGGACGATCTCAGCGATAGAGAATGCCTTTTTCGGTTGGCCTTCCAGGAGTTGAACGACCCTCTGCGGAACGCTCGTACCGCCCTGATCCTCAGCGAGGCCAAGTACGGGCGGAGCGGGCGCCACGACTGGCACGGGAGCGGCTACCTGGGTACGGGGTGCCAGCCTCTCGATGGCCGCAATCCCGGCCTCCGCGTCGGCCTTCATCTGGCGCAGGTCCGCTAAAACTTCATCGTAGTTGACGGGCATAATTCTTCCTTCTCTCTTTTTCAGCTTGACCTTCAAGCCGGTTTGCGGTACGATCCCAACTGGGAATAGGTGGTGGCCCCGGAGGGATTCGGACCCTCAACCCCCGGATTCAAAGTCCGGTGCTCTGGCCCATTGAGCTACGAGGCCCCCAACGCAGAAATGGCGTTTACGCCCCTGTTCGGGGCGCGGGCGCTATCATGTGTATCACCACCTCGGTTCCCGAGTAGCGGGCGGCTTTCAGGTCTGGGCTTTCTAGGGCATCCTGACCTGGGCCGCCTTTTCTCGTTCCACTCTCGATTAGATCATGAGAAAAGTGGCATTGTCAATACCTTTTTTGATCTGCGTCGTTTCGCCGTACTTTCGTGGATATATCCAGGCCCCGGAAACGGTCCTTTCCGCGCATCAAAAAACCTGAAAATAATTCGCCAAAAGGCTTGACAATGCGTAAGCGGTAACGCATAATAGAAGTATGAACAGGCTCACTTCAAAGCAACGGGAACAGGTCATCAGCGCCCTCGTGGAAGGCTGCTCCATCCGCTCGACCGTCCGCATGACGGGTGTTTGCAAAAAGACCGTGATGCGGCTCCTGGTCGAAGTTGGCGCGGTATGCGCCGATTATCAGGACAAGGTATTCCAAAACCTGAAGTGCGAACGGATGCAGGTCGATGAATGCTGGCAATTCGTGTACTGCAAGGAAAAGACGGTAACGAACAAGATCCTTGCGAAGAACCCCGGAGCGGGCGATGCGTGGCTCTGGGCTGCGATTGACGCCGATACCAAGCTCGTTCCCTGCTGGCTGGTTGGACAGCGCACGCCTAGCGCCGCGCGGGACTTCATCGAAGACCTTGCGGGCCGGCTGGCGAATCGGATTCAGCTAACGACCGATGGCCTGAAGATGTACGTCAGGGCGGTAGACAGGTCCTTCGGTAACGATATCGACTACGCCATGCTGACGAAGATTTACGGGCCACCGGAAGGGCCGGAGAAACGCTACAGCCCTGCGGTCTGCATCGGTTGCGAGACCCACACAATGACCGGCACCCCGGACCCCAAGCACATCAGCACGAGCTACGTGGAGCGCCACAACCTTTCCGTTCGCATGACGAACCGCCGCTTTACCCGGTTGACGAATGCCTTTTCCAAGAAAATCGAAAACCATGCGGCTGCCGTAGCGCTCGGCTATTTCGCTTACAACTTCATCAAGATTCACCGCACGCTACGCATGACGCCCGCAATGGCCGCCGGAGTTACGAATCGGCTTTGGGATGTAGCGGACCTGGTTGCGCTCTGGGAATCTTCCGAACCGGGCAAGAAAAGAGCGGCGTAAATGGTGCTAAACTGATTGCCCGGAAGGAAATCTCCACGGGCCGAGAATCCGAACGCGCCGGGGAGAAAGCGCCGTCTCGACAATGTCGAATAGGAACCGTAAGTCATCTGCTGGTCACAATCAGAAAAAGAATGACTCCGCTGGTAGTGACAATAAGCCCACTGGCGACGCAGCACAAAAAGACTACCCACTCGCTCCACTTACCAGCGCGATCAAACACCTTGAAGAAAGTTATGCTACCACAGAGAAAGAGCGCAGCATCCAACAGGTAAAGGAACTTACCATTCAAAGGCTGCTCTGTTTTTTTGGCTCTCCGCGAGAATTCGTGAAAACCTTCAAATATCGATGATTCAGTGAGATGGCGTTTTTGGGTACACTCGGCAGTTGACAGATAAAGAATGGACAGCGATTCTGGCGTGGCCGGGGTACCGGGTGTATCGGC
>CAIRXZ010000237.1 GCA_903882645.1 uncultured Acidobacteriia bacterium
CGTGATCTCAATGTTCTCGTCCTTGATGACAAACGGGATCGACGCCGTCTCGCGCGCCTCGGCGGTACGCCTGTTCACTGTGAGAATTAGGCGATAAGAGCCGGGCGCGAATCCAGTGATGAGCATTTCCGCGCCGCATGGGACGTCTTCGGCGATCCCAGTCAAATAGCCAGGGTACTGCTCGTAAACGGCCATCGTGTCCTGGGGGCTGCACGTGGCGGCCGGAACCCGTACGCGCAGGCGGTAATGCGGAACCGCCCTGGCGCGCACCGTGCCAATGTCCACGGAGGCTCCTGATCCGACCACTACCGGTATCGCGGTCTCCAAATCGTGTCCTCCGGGCCAGTACGCGCGCTCGTAATCCTGGTCCACAGCCTTCAGATCTGTGTCGGAGAACTTCGTCAGGAGGCGCTCTTTGCCGTTCCTCTGGGGCTGAGTTACCACCACGTACTCCCCTGCCCTCAGGTTCGTCACGACAAACCGGCCATCCGGGCCTGTAGTTGCCACGCCGCCTGCGCCGCCGCTGGCCGCGTGGAAGCCATCGACGTTCCGCACCTCCGCAACGAGCAATGAGAGATTAGGCAGCGGCTTGTCCGTGGTCTCGTCCACCACGCTGCCGGCGACCCGGCCCGGACGGGCCAGAAACAAGCGGGCCTCGCCAACAGGGTCGGCAGCGGTCAAGGTGACATCCTTCGAACTGTTGCCGCCGCCCTGGCCTGGCGCGCTGTAGCCTTCCTTCCTTACGGCGACCGCGTAGAAACCGAGTTTGTCCGGGTGGAATGCGAACGCCCCCGTGAAATCGGTCCGGGTGGTGCTCTGAGCTCCGAGCACGCCCAGAGCGACTCGAATGCTCGGACGCTCCTCGCCCCGGAAATAGAGCGAGACGTCAGCGTCCACGACGGGTTGGCTAGTTCCGGCTTCCAAAACAGCGCCGTGGATCTCCGGCCGCGAGGCCGGCTTCCCCGCGTCTTGCGGAGCCGCGCAAAGCGCGGCGGCCAGCAACAGCCCTGCCAATGCGGAAGTTCGTTCCATGCGATTCTCGCTCCGATTCACGCAACTACGGCCTGCGACCGCGAACCCGCTCAACCGGCGCGGTCAGAACAGCGACTCCGGCTTCTGCGGCTCGCTTCAGGCCAGTTCGTGTGGGGATTCAGACCTTCTGTGTCGGCCAGCGCGTCGACGGCACGCCCAGAGGCACGCTCCACGGCAATCAAGGAACGCCACGATCCCACACCTCACACTTGATTTAATATACCGCCTCAGTATTTCAGTCAAGTCTTTTTTCTCTCAACATGCAAAATTCCTCTTGACAAGACGAAGGGGGGGGGGGGGTAAAGTCTATTTGAGACCGCAGATTGCGCCTACGAACAGGCTGTGAAATGGAGGTGTAACGTGGATCGAAGCCGAATTGCCGCGCTGATGTTGCTGGCGGGGTCACTTGCCGCTACCCCCGCAGCAGAGGGTACTATCTGGGGTTGTCTCCAGGACAGCCTTTCACCGATATGCACATCCGGCGGTACCTTCTCGTGCAGTTGGTGCATGGTGCAGGGGGCTTGCGTCGATTCGCAATGCTCCTCGGGCAACCAATGCAATTGCACGACCGGCTCAGGCGACTGCGAGCCCACCAACGGCAACTGTGTAACTATTACCTAAATGGCCAGAGTGCAAGAGCGCCTAGGTCCTAACTGCGGCGTCACGTTACTTCTTGCATATCTGCTGTCAGTTAGCGGGACATTCGCACAGTGCGCAACATGCCGTCAAGATCGGCACACTGTGCGCTTGGCTGCGGGTGTCGTCCCACGGTTTCTGAAGGAACACGGCTTTCCCCCGGCGCCGAAGGTGGCGCTGGGGGCTTTACCCGACGGGCCGATCATTGTCAGCGTTACGGCCGATGAGAGCGGCTCGGTGTGCAGTGCGACTCTGGTCGGCCTGCGGAGTTCTCCCCTTGCTGCCTTTATTGAGGCGGCAGTTCGCACGTGGCGTTTCCAGCCGCCCCTATACAAGGGAAAACCGCTCTGCCTAAGCTCACGGCTATACATTTACTTGAGAAAAGATCGCGGGCGGGTGATGTTCTTGCTGGCTGGGGTAGACAAGCCGAAGAAGAATCCGGGAATCTGATTCCTGTCCTCGGGGTCTGTAGATGAATCGCCGTCGAGTGCTGGTCGCAGGTGGTTTAGTGGTCATTGTCGTCGGTGCCGCTTTTTGGTATCGAAGGCCGCTGCGACCTCGCGTAGCGGTGCAGCGTTTCGTTCCTGGCAGGCCTGACGTTGAGATCGGCAGTCGCTTGTGCGGCCCAGACGGGAAGCCGTGGTGCGAGGGCTGTACCAGGGCTGTGATTCTGTTCGGATCGGCGACTTGCCCGTCTTGTGTGGCCAACGTGGGGTTCGAGGCGAGGTTAAGGTCCTCCTGCGGCGAGTTGGGCTTTCCCGTCTTCTATGTACTTCCACCCGGGCCCGACCATGACTCGCTCGCAAAGTCCCTCTATGCGGGAGGGGTGAAGGTGCTACGATCCGACCTGCCCTTCTTTGGCGTTTCACGGACTCCCTCTATGATCGCAGTAGACAGGAGTGGCATGGTTCAGGCGATGTGGACCGGCAACGTTCCCGACGATCATGCTGACACAGTCCTGGGCGAGCTCACCACAGGCGCAAGCGCTCCGCTATATTCCCGTGCAACGAGGCGCGACTTGGATGAAATCGCGAAGGCGAGCGCTTACGAGCTACTGGTCTTCAATACGGCGAAGGCGACTTGGCCCTCCGGAACCAGGTACAGGTTCATCCCTGGAGGCGAGCTCGCCATCAGGGCGGAGTACGAGTTGCATAAGAATGTTCCGATCATCGCCGATTGTTCCACAGCCGCTTCCGGCTTGTCATGCCAAGAAAACCTGCTGACCCTGGCGAATTCGGGATTCACACGGTTGATCGCGCTGGACCTCCCTCGTCAACAGGATTCCCCGAGTTGCCGTGCGCAGGATGGGAAGCCGTAGCGCCAGCTTAGTGTTGGGCATGCGCGCGCCGTCGCAAGCGCATGGCTCAGCAATTCACAAAACAGCCACCCGCCTAATGAGTCTGTCTGGGCAGCTATGCCGATGATGGAGGGATCGTACCGCACCGCACCCCTCCTCCGCTTCCCGCTGGGAAGATCGCACGAAGTGGTCTATTCGCCTCTACAGGCGAGCGGCCGCTTGCTCAGCGGCCAAGATGTTGGCCTGCTATGCTCTTGCTCTCGTTTCCTTTCGCTTGAGGGGCACGCCGAACGGGCGCCTAGTGCATCCGAAGGCGCTTCTAACCCGGGGACCACGGATAGACTCAGCCGGTTGAAAGAGCTTGCGGCTATTGGGCTGCTCATCGCCGGCCAGGATGTTCTCGAAAAGGCTTGTCAGACGGCTCGGCACGAACCTCGCGAGCAGATATCCTGTATCGCAATTCCGACCTCGGGCCGCCCGCGCCTCCTGAGGCGGTCGCTCGAAAGCTATGCGGCCAACATCCGCGAGTTTGCGCGCCAGTGCACCTTCTTCGTATCCGACGGGTCCTGCGCGGATCATGACCGTCGCGAGAACGAGCGGGCCGTCAAGGATATCGCCCGCCGATTTCAGGTGCGCGCCCTTTACGCGGGCCAGAGGGAGAAGCACGAGTACAAGAAGGCTTTTTCGGCGAACTCGGACGTGCCGCCGAGCGTCGTGGAGTTCTGCCTTTTTGGCCCTGGCCATGGCGAGACAGCAGTCGGCGGTAACCGCAACGCGGTTCTGCTCCAAACTCTCGGCTCTCTTGTATTGAGCGCGGACGACGACACGATTTGTCGTGTTGCATCTCTGCCTGGCGAGCCCGATCCGCAGGTGCTGACGATCGGAAGTGAATCGGAACCCTCCGAGGTCTGGTTCTTTCGGGATCGAGGCACTGCGTTTCGGTTCGTCAGTTACAGGGACCTCGATGTCATAGCCCAACACGGGCGCCTTTTAGGAAACACGCTGTGTTCCGCGGTTGACGTGGGGATGAGCGAAGGGTCCGTGAATCTCGACCATTCCTGTTCGCACGCGTTGATCGGCTTGCTCTCCGCTCAGGGGCGAATCCGCGTCAGCCTGAATGGCATGGTCGGCGACGCGGGAGTTGACTCTGGAAGCAGCCTGCTCGTGTATCCAAGCCCAGGCACGAGACAGCGCCTCGTGGAGTCCGAGCAGGCGTATCGCCAAGCCTTAAGGTCAAGGGAAGTCCTTCGGCTCGTACAGGGGGCGACCATATGCCACAGTACCTCCCTCATGGCGACGGTGGTCGGCTTGGATAACCGTGAAATGCTCCCGCCGTTCTTTCCGGCTTACCGGGGGGAAGACGGCATATTCGGATCCACGCTGAATCGTTGTTTTGACGGATCTTATACCGGCTACCTGCCTTGGGCACTTCTGCACTCGCCCGACGACGGGCGGACCTACACCTCCCGGCCGATGTCCTCGGTTATGCTATGTGACCTGATCGGGGCTTGCATTTCTTCCTTGCCCCAGGGGAACCCACGGGCTACCGCCGCTGCTCGCTTGCGATCCCTGGGACAGCACTTGGTCGAGTTGGGCACGCTGCCGAGGGCCGAGTTCCTTGAAACGGTACGCATTCTCCTCTGGCAAAGGGCTTCTCAGATCGTCGCTCGTTGCGAAGCGCTGCTCCAGCGATATGGAAGCTCCCCTGAGTACTGGGCTGCGGATGTCAAGCGGGAGATTGAAACCGCCCAGCGAACCGTTCTCCACCCAACATACCCGCTAGCTATCGACCTGCGGTCGCAATTCTCGCTCGGCGAGGTACAGCAAGTAACGCAAAACTTGATCAGGCAGTTCGGTGAACTCCTCTACTGGTGGCCCACGATCACGGAGAAGGCAAGGGATCTATCGGGCCGGGGCGTTGAACTCGGCAGGGTTATCCAACCCTGATCCGCACGGCAAGCCCCATCGCGAAATGACCGCCATCCTGACGCAACTGCGGGGACCCGTGCGCCGTTCCGCGCTACAGCTTCACGCCGCACATCTCGGCGAAGCGCTCCTCGGTGGCCTTCACTCGGCCGGCCACCACCTGGAGGGTCCGGCGGTAGAGTTCCTCGCCAAGTTGCGGTTCGGCGCGGCA
>CAIRXZ010000238.1 GCA_903882645.1 uncultured Acidobacteriia bacterium
CCCTCCTGCCTGGATCTGGTCACTCTGTTACGCAAGGAGATGGCGGAACACCCCGAACTTCTGACGGAGTTCGAGGTCAAAATCACGGAAAAGCAACTCGTCCGCAGTGCCGCTGCCTGAGAAAATGTAGAAACTCCAGTCAAGGGCGAAGCCCTTGTTATCATGGGCCTGTATGAAGCTCTTCCTCTGCGCCGCCCTCGCCGCAGGCCTCACCGCGCAGACCTTCCCCGGATCGCAGGCGCTTGACGACGCGGTCAACCAGGCGATTCGCGAGGGGCGGCTGCCGGGAGCGGTGGTCGTGGTCGGGCACGAGGGGAAGATCGTCCACCGCAAGGCCTATGGCAAACGGGCGCTCGTACCCGCGCCCGAGGACATGACGGTCGACACCATCTTCGACCTTGCCTCTCTCACCAAGGTGATTGCCACCACGCCGTCGCTGATGAAGCTCTTTGAACAAGGCAGATTCCGGCTCAACGACAAGATCACCGACTATATCCCCGAGTTTCAGGGCGGCAAGAGCGACATTACCATCCGGAACCTGTTCACGCATTTCTCGGGGCTCCGGCCGGACCTGCCGCTCGAACCGGCGTGGAGCGGCTACGAAACCGGCATCCGGCTGGCGTGTACGACTCCGCCCGCTGGGCCGCCGGGCGTGCGCCACGTCTATAGCGACATCAATTTCGCGCTGCTGGGCGAACTCGTCCACCGGCTCAGCGGCCAGTTGGTCTCCGATTACGCGCGGCAGAACGTTTTCTTGCCGCTCGGCATGAATGAGACGGCGTTCCTGCCGCCCGCGTCGTGGGTCCCGCGCATCGCGCCCACCGGGCGCAATCCCAGGAACGGGCCCCCGCTGCGCGGCGTGGTCCACGATCCCACCGCGCGCTACATGGGCGGCGTGGCGGGCCACGCGGGCCTGTTCTCCACCGCGGACGATCTCGCGCGCTTCGCTCAGATGATGATCGACGGCGGCCAGCTTGAGGGCGTGCGCCTCTTCAGCCCGCTAACGGTCCGGAAGTTCACCGAACCGCAAACTCCACCCGACCAGCCCATCCTGCGCGGGCTGGGCTGGGACATCGATTCGCCCTATTCCGCCAGCCGCGGCGAGCTGTTCCCCATCGGCTCGTACGGCCACACGGGATTCACCGGCACTTCCATCTGGATCGATCCATCCAGCCGGACCTACGTCATTCTGCTCGCCAACAGCGTCCACCCCGAACCCCGCCCGGCGATCACGCCTTTGCGCGCCGCGGTGGCCACCATTGCGGCCGCGGGCGTGGGCATCGCCGCGGCCGGCGTAACGCTCACGGGGTACGGCGAGACGCTCGCGGGCGCGCGCCGCGAGGCGGAGCGCAACGCCGCCACCAGGACCGGCCTCGATACGCTGGTGGAGAAGAACTTCGACCTGTTCCGCGGGAAGCGCGTCGGATTGATCACGAACCAGACGGGAGTGGACCGGCTCGGCCGGCGGAACGTGGACCTGATGAAGCAGGCCGGCATTCGGGTGACCGCGCTGTTTTCGCCCGAGCATGGCTTCGCCGGAGTCGAAGACCGCCCGGGCATTCGGAATGCCGCCGACCCCGCCACCGGCGTCCGGATCTTCAGCCTCTATGGGAGCACGCTCCGGCCCGCGCCGGAGATGCTGCGGGGCATTGACGCGCTGGTCTGCGACATCCAGGATGTGGGCGCGCGGTTCTACACTTATGAGACGACCATGGCTTACTCGATGGAGGCCGCGGCCAAAGCCAGGATTCCGTTCTACGTCCTGGACCGCCCCAATCCCATCACGGGAACCCGCGTGGAGGGACCGCTCCTGGATCGGGCCTTTACGTCTTTCACGGGGTATCTCGCGGGGATGCCCGTCCGCCATGGCATGACGATGGGCGAGTTGGCGCTCCTCTTCAACGCGCAAAACCACGTTGGGGCGGCGCTGACCGTGGTCCCCATGGAAGACTGGCGCCGGGGCGATTGGTTCGATTCGACCAACCTCCCCTGGGTCAACCCCTCGCCGAATATGCGCAGCCTCGCCGCCGCAACGCTCTATCCGGGATTGTGCCTGCTGGAATCCCTCGAGGGGTTCTCGGAAGGCAGGGGAACCGACGCGCCGTTCGAGCAGATCGGGGCCGCGTTTATAGATGGCCGCGAGCTGGCGGCCTATTTGAACGGCCGGCAAATCCCCGGCGTGCGCGCCTATCCCACCAGCTTCACGCCCACGGAATCGGTCTCCAAAGGCGTGCGTATCCAGGGCGTGCGCTTCGAACTGACCAACCGCGAGTTGTTCGATTCCACGCGCCTCGGCTTGGAGCTGGCGGCGGCGCTCCGCAAGCTCTATCCCGGCAAAGTCGACTTTTCCGGAAGCCGGCGGCTGATCGGCAGCGGCGATGTCGTCGAATGGTTGAAATCCGGCGAGGACCCGCGCGCCATCCAGGAGAGTTACCGGGACGCCACCGATGCGTTCGTCAAGCTGCGCGAGGCGTATCTGCTGTACCACTGAAGCGGCGCGGCGCGGGCTTCACTACTGGCGGGTCCTGCAATCGCCAATGGTGGTAAGATATGGCCCGATATGCGGATTGACTGTCGTGCTTTAGCCCTGCTGTTGGCCGTCTGCGCATGCGCGCCCGCGTACGCCCAAGCCGGCCAGTCCGACGAAGAACGGGATTTCGTGCCCGGCGAGAAGACCCTGCTCTACGACGACTTTACGGATATGGCCAAGGGCGCCGCGCCGCCCCACTGGAAGGTCCGCGGCGGCGTCGCGAAACTCAGCCCCGACGGCCGGCTGCTGTTGAGCGGCTCGGGCAATCTCTTTGCCAACGTGAAGACCCTGCCGAAGAACTTTACGGTTGAGACCGAGATCGTGCCGACGGCCGACGTGTCTTCCGGAGGAGTGAATTGGATGTTCACCGACGCGGCGGACGAGTCCGTCTGGTGCGTCGGGTTCCAGTTCGACCCCGGCGAGATCACGGCAAGCCTGCTGACCGGCCATGGCCACAGCGACTACGAGGGCCACCCCCGCGCCTCCATCAAGGTCGAGTACGGGAAACCCGTCCGGCTGGCCGTCTGGTTCCAGGATTCCCGCATTCGCGGATACGTGAACGGTCAGCGCGCTTTCGACGTGAATCAGGTGGAGTTCAAGCCGTCCACCGTGGCGCTGATGGAGTTCAACGTCTCCGACACGCCGACCTACATCGTCTCGGCGCGCATCGCCGAATCCATGCCGGACATAAGCAAGAACATGTTTTCCACCGGCCGCTACGTTAGCCACAACATCCTGTTCGACGTGAACAGCGACCAGTTGCGGCCGGAATCGCTCAACGTGATCAAGGAGATCGCCGATGCGCTCACGGCGCAGCCCGCGCTCAACGTGCGCATCGAGGGCCACACCGATTCCACCGGCGATGCCGCCAGGAACCTGGACCTGTCGAAACGCCGGGCCGAATCGGTGAAGAGCGCGCTTGTCGCGTTGGGAATCACCGCCGGCCGGCTCACGGTCGACGGCTTCGGCCAGACCAAGCCGATGGCACCCAACGACACGCCGCAGAGCCGCGCCGAGAATCGCCGCGTCGAGTTCGTGAAGCTGTAGCGCCTATCCCGCCCGGCGCCCTCCGGTCTAAGCTGGAGTCGATACTTCATTGGGAGGATGTTGATATGCCCGCCATGCCGATCGGTTCTATGTTGTTTCTTCAGGCGGCGCAGAGTGCCGAGGCAGGTCGGAATTCGGGTAAGCGGCGGACTGCTGTGGCGCCACTCCCGTCGGAAACGCCCGCGGAATACTGGGACCGCGCCTACTCGGATCCAAGCCTGGTTTTCAACACCGCGCCCAACACGTTCCTGACGGAAGCAGTGAAGGGACTGAAGCCGGGCCGCGCGCTGGACATCGGCATGGGGCAGGGCCGTAACTCGGTTTACCTCGCCAAGCTCGGTTGGGACGTCACTGGGTTCGACATCTCCGAACGCGGGATGGAGCTGGCGCGGAAATCAGCCGCTGCCGCGGGAGTGAAGATCACGACCATCAGGGCTTCCATGGATGATTTCGATTACCGAGTCGGCCAGTGGGACCTCATCGTGGCGACCTACGAGGGAGTGAGCTGGCTGGAAGCGGCGGTCAAGGGCCTGAAGCCGGGTGGCTTCCTCGTTGTCGAGGGCTACTCCAAGCATCCCCAGGCGCCTCCCGGCGCTGCCTTCGGCCCCAACGAACTGCTGAAGCTGTTCATGGACCAAAACCTCCACGTCGTGCGCTACGAAGACGTGGAGGCCGAACCGGAGTGGTTGAAGCTGGACCGTGTCGTGCGGATGTTCGCGCGCAAGCCGAACTAGCGCGCTGGAACCCGCCGATGCCTGTAAGCTCTGGATTCCAAATGGCGGTAAGGGCGGGATTCGTTTAATAAGTGATTTATTATCATCACTACTGCCGCGACCGTTTGATTTGTACCTCAACGCCGCGGGCTGGGCATGCCCGGCCCGTACAGTCCGCTCTTGTAGGGGCGAGGCAGTGCCTCGCCCCCGCGCCACATGCCGCACACGACCAGGGAAGAAGTCAGGCGGTCAAGGGACTAGTCCGGTGCGGGCGCTTTTCAGACACCCCGTGGAGCTGCGAGACTTCACAGACCGGCGCCAACTCGCACCCCTCGCTCTCAATCACCGATGCCCTGATGCTGGATTGGCGCTCGGCGGTGGCCAGCAAAAGCGCCAGCGAGGGTCGGGGCTTCACCCGCATGAAGATCTGATAGGAAAACATGCCGCGCGACAACCGAATGAGAAGCCGGTTGACGGCAAGGAGCGTCCGGCTGATGAAATTGTCGCCGATCGCCAGCGGATAGGGGGCCGGAACTCCCTTCGTCTCGAGAACGTCAAAACCCGCCTGGACCAGCGCCCGGCGGAAAGAAGCAAATGTAAACAGGCGCGTGTGGGTGACGTCCAGGATACCGCGCGGTCCGTAGTTAAACTGCCCAAATAACAGCATCGCCCGAGTCACGAAGCAGGCGACGTTGGCCGTGCTGATCATGAACTCGAGTGACGGATTCAGAGCCAGTTTCCGCCTCAGGTCTTCGAGGAAGACCTCCGGCCGGTTGAGATGCTCGATGACATCCAGCATGAGCACGGCGTCGTACCGGTTCGCATCGATGCGGGGTACGCCGGCATTGAGGTCGCAGAGGTCAAACTCGTCCAACGCCCTGCGCATCACCGGCGTACTGTCCATGCCGGTGACGAAACACTGTTTCCGATCCCGCAACTCCGAACCCAGATACCCACCCGCGCAACCAAGATCCAGTACTCTGGATCCACGCCGGACGCTGTCCAACGCCATGGTGTGCGTGCTTTCATAGTCGAGCTTCGGAGTGTAGGGCGAATAGGTCTCCGGCGGCGCGCAGTCGAATCGCCGGTCATAGAACAGACTCAACTCCTGCAACCGGGCTTTGAAGGCCGCCACCGCCACGTTCGCCGCGTACTTGATCCCGTTCACGCGGCGAATTTCGTCGCCATGATACGAGGGGACCGGCAACTCCGCGATGGGCCGGCAGGCGATCAGCAACTGGATGGCGATCTCGGTATCGAACTGGAAGTCATTCGAGTTCCGCTCAAAGGGAATCGCGCGCAGCGCGGCCACCGAATAGACCCGGTAGCCGGAATGAAACTCGCTCAAATTGGCGTGCAGCAGGCGGTTCTCGATCCACGTGAGAATCTTGTTCCCGACGAACTTGTAAAGCGGCATTCCGCTTGCGGCCACACCTTTGCCAGCCAGCATCCGGGAGCCGAACACCGCGTCCACTTCCCCGCGCCGCAGCGGTTCGAGCAGTTCCGGCAAACGCTCCGGAGCATATTTGCCGTCGCCATGCAAGAGGGCGACGAAGTCGAAACCGTTCTCGATGGCGTAGTGATACCCGAGCTTCTGATTCCCGCCGTAGCCCAACTTCACCGGATTGAAGAGGACGCGAATCGGGAAAGGAAGATTGTCCGCCCTGGCAGCGCCGTAGCTTTGGGAGAAGGTCGAGTCGTGGGAGGCATCGTCGACGATTAGTACATGAATGTCATAGATATCGACCAGCTCCCCAGGTATTCTCCGGATCACGGTCCGGATGGTCTTCCCGGCGTTGTAAGCGACTATGAACACGAGCAAACGCGGCCTTGAACTTCTCTTCCACATGCTCTATCGGTTTCCTATGCCGTGCCGGGCCGCCTTCCACCGGTTCCCGCCGTCACCGCCAACTACTGCACCAGAGCGACCGAGTTCGTGAAGAGACCGGTTAACAATCCGGTGGAATCCCACTTGATGTTTACGCCGCCGGTAAACGACACCCGCTTGGCGACGATCGCCACGTAGTTGTTAGTACTGGCCCCATTCGTGAACAATACGGACGTTGTCGGAAAATACAGGCTACCGGTCAGTTGCATGGCGACGCCGCCGGAGAACGTGGCGTTAGCGGCCGGCGTAAGCGACTTGTTCTGAAAGAACAAGACCCCCATGTAGACGCCGGACGCCGGAGCCGACATGGTCACGCTCGCGCCGTTGGAGATGGTCACCGAACCATAGGACGCGTTCGTCCCCGTGAGGTAAAACATCACTCCGCTGCCCGTGTCGGTTTTGTTAATAAGTGAGACCCCGCCGCCGTTGACGATGTAAATGCCCGGATTGAACGTAGCCGTGGAGCCGTTGCCGAGGTTGATTCCGCCGCAATAAACCCCGGGATTGAGCGTCCACGTCCCATAGCCGGGACTATAGTTGTTGTAGTTGCAGGCGCCAACGGCCGGCGCCGGCAACGCGGCGAAGGGGTCGGCCGACGCCACGACTCCAGTGGTTGGAGCGGGCGTGATACTCGATCCGCCGCTGATCACGGCTCCGCCGGCTATCGTAACCCCCGATGCGGTGACGCTCGATCCGCCAGATACGGTTACGGCATCGGCGTTTGTGGAACCTACCGCCAGGCCGCAGCCGCTTAACGCCACCGTCGAGCCGTTGGTCGCCTGAAACGCGTTCTGCGCGGAAGGATCCAGGACGGAGACGCACTTCGTCGAAACCGTGCCAACGAGTCCGGCCGTCGCCTTTGCCGTGATACCGGAAGTGGCCGCAGCCCCCACAAACCGTATTAGTCCGGTTTTCAGGGTTCTTTGGACAGTAACGGCGAACGCCGGAACGGTAGCGTAGGTCAGAGTGACGCCGGAAACGGTTGTGGGAAAACTCAACGTCACCGTGTCCGCGGCGGTTCCGCCGAACCCATTGTTTCGCGCGTAGACGCAAGGCGTTCGACCGTCGGTTGTAGTGCAAATGGACGAAGCTATCGGAGGAGCGCCGGTCCCGAACGGATACGCCGACGTGGCATTGGTTCCCTTGAAGATGCTCATGATGCCGGCCTGGGCGGCGGCATCCGCGGCAGCCTGCGCCATTTGCCGCTGCGCGTACATTTGCCCGGCATCGATCGCCAACCCGAGGGCGCCGATCAGCAGGATGCCCATTGCCACCACGACGAGAATGACAGCCTGTCCGTCCTCACGGCCGAAATGGATGGCGGAGTGTCTCAAAATACTATGATCCCTTGCGTAGCGCTACCGAGGCGCAATGTTTTCGAGAAGTACGTTGTGAGTGGATCGTAGGGATACACGACGGTGATATTCACAGACTGGCCGGGAGCGTTGGAACCACCGGGATATGTTACATTCACGACCAAGCGACTCGTGGTTAACAGACCGGCGCTCGCGAAGTTCTTCACAACCGTCAGGACTTGGGCGGGGTTGCCGCCCGGCCCGCTGGCGCTATCGATCGTCGTCCCGGCGGAGCGCGTGCTGCCGTGCACGGTCGCGTAACGGAGGCCCGCGCGCGCAGAATTGGCGATTGTCGTATACACCAGCAGCATCCGGCCCATTTCGACGACGAAAAGGGCCGCAACGACCGTCAGGAGCGTCACGACGCAGAACTCCACGAGGGTTTGACCGCCACGTCCGGCAAGCCGGCTTGTCCAGGCGGCGCCGCTCACTGTAGCATCCTCATGACAACCTTCCGGTGGATTGTGCCGGATGGGAGAGTCGCGCTAATACCCAGCTTCGGAAACGAGAACAACGGGATGAAAGGCTTATACGTGTACGTCACGTCCACGGTGGCGAGAGTGTAAGCCGGCGCCTCCGGGTCGAAGAGGGCAGTGCAGCCGTTTGCAGCCGCCGTGTTATTGGTACACATCGCGACCGCAACGCTGGACCGGTTCATTAGCGACGAGACGTCATTGGTCACGATCATGGTGACTTGAGCCAGCGTCGCGGGAGCCGGGCCCCCCGGCGAAGAGCTGGACATGGTCATGTACTGCGCGCCGGAGCGGGCTGCGTTGGCCACAGTAATCCACGCGAAGACAAAGCCGCCGAGGTTCATAGCGTTCACGGCCAGAAGGAACACCAGTGGAACGATCAAGGCGAACTCGACAAGGGCCTGGCCTTTCCTGTGCGATGCCGTTTCGGGCTGCGCGCTTTCCGCCGGCGCGGATGGGATCGCAGCCATGAACGACCGGAAACGCTTCTCCTCTTCGTCGTTGCGAAAGACGAACTCGACGGCTACCCCGTCGGACCCGTGCCTTACCACTCGCGCGCGGACACAAGTGGAAGCTCTTGGGGCCGCCGCGCCATCGTTCGGCATCGCCGCGGCATACCCTTGAAGAATGAGCCGGACGATGGTACCGAGGTACCAGCGTTCCGGCGTACAAATGTACGCGCCGGTCTCGCTGAGGTCGTGGATGCGGCGCCCCTCCGGGGCGGAGCCATCCCAGTAATACACCACGATCTCCGGCTGCGCGATCCGCAACGCGCGCCTGGGTTCTTCATCCTCCTGGAGCAGCCATCCTTTCACCTTGCCCACCGCGCTCCGAAGCATTGGCTTGCCTCACTCCCGAACTTCCGCGAAGGCGGGTTGCGGCCGATTCCGCTCCACGGCCTCTTTCATCTCTTCCGGAGCGCAAATGACTAATTCATCGCCGATCTGGGTATTGGAGGAGTAAATGGCTCGGGCACGCATTTCCAAAATGCTGGCGCACTTCCCTCTGATGGGCGAAATACGAAACGGCTTCAAATGCTCGATGAGATGAATCACCCGGTTCGCCGAATCCAGGTAAATCACATCGATGGCAAAACGCATTCCGAACGTGTGAATAGCGCAAGAAGGAACCAGCCAGATGCCATCTCCAGGCGTCAATGCGCCTTTTCCCAACAGCCCCTTCAAGCGCATCCGCCAGGTATCGGCGGGGGCGACGCGAAGCCCCAAAAACGATTCGCGATTCCGATTGTACACACACAAGACCCGTCTCATGGTTGTCGCACCCGAATATTACTTCACCCCGCCGGCCTGGCGTCCATCCGACATACAGCCCCTTCCACCCGCGGCGCCACTGAAAGACCCACTGTCGGCGGGTCCTCAGCCGCGGCGGCAACTACCTTACCGCTTTGCGGCGGTGGCGCTGGATTAGGAATACTAATCCGATGACAAACAGGATGCCCGCCACGATCTGAACAACGGTTCCGGGATTCATGATGTTATCTCCTTTCTTCCGAGTTTAGACGGCTCGGCGCCGGATCAATTCAAAAACTTCGCAAACCCGTCTCGCATCGCGATCATCGAGGGAGCAAGCGTCACGACGAATAGCGACGGAAAGATAAATATGACCAGCGGGAAGACGAGTTTCACAGTAGTCTTCGCCGCCTTCTCTTCGGCATCCTGCCGCCGCCGCGCGCGCAACGCCTCCGAGTGAGCCCTCAGAGTCTTTCCAATACTCGTGCCGAACTTATCCGCCTGGATGAGTAACGACGCGAGCGAACGCACGATGTCGACATCGGTCCGGTCGGCAAGATGTTTCCACGCTTCGGCGCGCGGGCGGCCGGCGCGCTGTTCCAGGTATACGAGATTCAGTTCATCGGCGATTTCCGGCTGGCTGATCCGCAACTCCTCGGAGGTGCGCATGGTCGCCTTGTCGATGCTAAGGCCCGCCTCCACGCAGATCACGATAAGGTCCAACGCCTCCGGAAGGCCCAAACGCAACTTGATCTTCCTGGCGGAAACGCGATTGCCCAGCCAGAGATCCGGCGCCAGAAATCCGAGGCCCGCCGCCAGCGCATACACGAACAATGGAGCGTATGCGTAAACCTGCGTGACGGTGGCAAGGAGGAGCAGCGCGCCTGGAACGAGCACCTTGGCGGCATAGAAGATGCCGACGGAGGACTCCCGGCGATATCCCGCCATGGCGAGCCGCTTCTGAACAGTCGAGGCATCCCGCGAGCTCCTCGGCACGACCTTCTCAAACGGTTTGATGAGTTTCTCGATCCGGGACCCTGGGGCCTGGGCAATGCTATGCAACAATACGGCGTCCGCCGTCCTCGACATCACTTGCGACAGTCTCCGCAGCGTCCCATGCCGGTAGAAAATCAAGAGACCGAGACTCGACGTCAACAGAAAGGCCGCGATGAACGAGAGTAGAGCAAGCTGCATAAAGCGTCTTTCAAACCTTAATACGAACGATCTTTTGCACGATGAGGGCGCCGATAACGTCCATGACCGCGGCTGTGTAAAGCAGTTTCAGGCCCAGGGGGCGCGTCCACAAGACGCTCATTCCTTCGGGATTCACGAGGTACATGGCGAGCCCGAGCACGACGGGAAGAAGTGAAAGCACCCAGCCGGTCATGCGACCTTGCGCGCTGTGAACGCTCACCTGTTTCTTCAACCTGAACCTGTCGCGCGTGGTCTGGGCCACCTTCTCCAGCACTTCGGCCAGATTCCCGCCGCTTTCCTTCTGAATCAGCACGGCTGCGACAAAGATGCGAAAGTCCTGTATTGGAGCCCTGTTGGTGAGATTCACGAGGGCGGTGCGGAGGTCGATGCCGTAGTTATTCTCCTCGAAGCACCTGCGCAGTTCTCCGCTGAGCGGCGCCGGAGATTCCGCGGCGACAGCGCCGAGGCTGGCGATCAAACTATGGCCCACGCGGAGAGCGCTGACCACCATGGCAAGCGCATCGGGTAATTGCTGTTCGAGCTTGGATAGCCGCTTGGCGCGCTTGCGGCGGACGTAGAAGAAGGGCAGCGGAAGGAAACCGGCCGAAATGAGGAGCGCCGGGAGCGAGGCGCCGAACCGGAAGGAGAGCAGGCATGCCAGGGCGGCGAAGCCCGTGACGGACGTCAGCAGCAGGGTCCCGAGCGTGGAGGTCACGCCGGCTTGAGCCAGATACAAGCCGGATGCCGGCGCCAGGTTCATTTGGTTCAGCCAGCGGTTGAGCAACGGAATCGAGCTTAAGCGTCGCAGGTCTTTCCGGATATCGGCGGTCTTTTCCTCATAACCGGTCGGCTCGAACTCGTGATCCAAGGCAGCGAGCCTGATGGTTCCACGCTTCGACGCGCCCGTTCCAAGAATGATCGCGATCCACACCGCGGCGGCGAGAACCGCCAGGCAGATCGACAGGATCGTCATCAACATATCGCAACACTTCCTTGCGTTCCGGGCATCATTCTCAATCGACCTCCACGGAGCGCTCAAAAATCTCTACCGGCAGCAGGATGCCGGCGACGCGCAACCGGTCGAGGAATTTCGGACGAATGCCGCTGGGCCGGAAGGATCCCACGACCCGTCCATCAGGACCGATGCCTTTCCTGACAAAGTTGAAAATGTCGTGCATGCAAATGACGTTCTCCTCTTGGCCGGTGATCTCGGAAATATTGACCACCTTTCGAGTGCCATCGCTCATGCGCGACACCTGCACGATTACCGAAATCGCGGACGCGATCTGCTGGCGGACGGATCTCTCCGGCATATTGACGTTTGCCATGGCGACCATGGACTCGAGCCTTGAAAGAGCGTCGCGGGCGGTATTCGCGTGGATGGTGGTCATGGAACCCTCGTGCCCGGTATTCATAGCCTGCAGCATGTCGAACGCTTCGTCGCCGCGAACCTCGCCGATGATGATCCGGTCCGGCCGCATGCGAAGGCTGTTGATCAAGAGTTGCCGCTGGCGCACGGCTCCCTGGCCCTCCACGTTCGGAGGCCTGGTTTCAAGCCGCACGACATCCTCGTGTTTGAGCTGCAACTCGGCGGCGTCTTCGATAGTGACGATCCGTTCGGTTTCCGGAATATAGCTGGAGAGGATGTTGAGGAATGTAGTCTTGCCGGCTCCGGTGCCGCCCGAGATCAGGATGCTGATTCTCGCTCTGACCGCGGCGGCTAGAATCTGCATCATCTCGACCGAAACGCTTTTCAATTTCACCAGAGTGTCCGCTGCGACGGGTCCGCCGCCGAACCGCCGGATCGACATGCAGGGACCGTCGAGGGCCAGGGGCGGAATGATCGCGTTCACGCGCGATCCATCCGGAAGCCTGGCGTCGACCATGGGCGAGGACTCATCCACTCTGCGGCCTACGCGAGACACGATCCGGTCGATCACCTGCAACAAATGCCGGTCGTCCCGAAACCTCGCGCCAGTCTTCTCCAGGATTCCACGGCGCTCTACATAGACGACGTTTCTGTTGTTGACCAAAATGTCCGATACGGCGGGATCCTTCAACAACGGTTCCAGCGGTCCCAACCCGAATACTTCGTCCAGAAGGTCGTTCTCAACCCGCTCCTTTTCCACGGCATTCATTGGTATCTTCTGGCCGGCGACAATCTCCTGGATCATTGTGCCGACCGCGCGGCGGGCCTTGGCGTCGTCCACCGAGGAAAGCTTCTCGAGGTCGATCCTGGATAGCAGGGCGCTGTGCAGGCCGGTCTTCAGTGTTTCGAACTCGAGAGCATCCATCTAGTTCTCCACCGGTTGCAGCATTCCCCGCATACCGAAAGGGTTGAACCCGTGGCTGGCCTTCTTCTTCTTCGGGGCGGTGAGGGGGGCGCCGCAAGCCGCTCTCGCCATCTGCACAATTGCGCGCGTGTAGGCCGAATCGCCCATGGCGAGCGGCACGCCACTGTCCTGCGCGGCCCGGACGATGGCGTAGACGTTGGGAATCCTCCAGCTAACCGGCCGGGCCAACGCCTTTACGGCGCTATCCTCGCCGATGGCGCCGTGGCGCGAGTTGAACCGATTGACGACCACTTCCAGATGGCGGTTCCGATCGGTGGCGTCGAGATAGGAGATCATCCGGTGCGCGTTACGCAGAGACGCGAAAGTCATTTCCGTGACGAGATAGAGCGTGTCCGCGATTCCGAACAGCGTTTCCTGGAGGACGCCGTGACAGGTTCCGGCATCCACCACCACGTAGTCGAACTCCTCGCGCAGAATCCGGAACAACTTCTTGGCCCCGTCGTCGACGGCCAGGTGAAAGACGTTGTACTTCTCCGGAGAGGCCAGCACCGAGAGCCCGGAGCCGTGCCGGAGCAAAACGCTCGCCAGAAACTCGCGGTCGAGACGGGCGGCGTTCTTGAGCGCGTCCACGACCGAGAAGGTCGTGATCATGCCGAGCCCAGGAGCGATTTCACCCAGTTGAAAATCCAGGTCCACCACGACGACTTTGGCCCCGGATTCTTTCGCCAGAGCCACGGCATAATTCAGAGCGATGGTCGTAACGCCTACACCGCCTTTGGCCGGCACAAAAACCAACGCCTTCCCCGCGGCCTTGTTCTGATTAGGGCGGCGGGAGGAGGCGCGGGCAAGCGCCTCGGCCAGGGTTGAAGGAAGAAATGGCTCGATTAGGAATTCACGCGCGCCCGCTTCCATGGATCGGCGCAGCATTGTGAAGTCGTTCCTGCCTGTGCAGGCCATAACGGTCACGGCGGCGGTGTAGCTGCAGATATTGGCGATCACATGGATGGCCTGCTCGACGTCGTCGTCCAGATCCACAATGACTACATCGCATCCCAGCCGCGCGATTTTGGGAAGATCGTCCCGCGCCGGATAAGAGGTAAACTCCTGGGCGATAGTCGACCGGGATCCGGCGAGCGCCGCCACAAGGGCCCGGCGGCGCGCATCGATCGGCACGATCAGCACAACGGAGAGTTCGGTGGATCTGCCGGAATCGGGAGCATTGGGCATATGTGAAACCTTTTAACTACCGGCTTTTCGCCAAGCCTTGCCGTTACATTGCAAGAAACGAGAAGATGGTCCCGATAGCAATCGCCGGAGCGTACGGCATTGTCCGGGCGTGAGGGTTATCGAGGACCAGGTTCGGATGGGGACGGAGGCCCCTCTTCCAGAACCCCAGAATGAGATCGCCGGATCCCTCCAGCGATTCGTTCACCGAGCCGCGCCATGCCGCCCAGATCAGCGCCAGCACGCCGCCCGCGATGCCCGTTGCGGCCAGGGCCACGACCAGTTGGCCGGAGCCGATCCACGCGCCCACCGCGGCGCATAGTTTCAAATCACCCATGCCCATGCCGCGAAGCCAGCAGAGTATTCCAGTAACGGCAAGCGCCAGCGCCATGCCGCCCATGCTCTGTCCCAGGCCCTTGGCGCCGTGACATGCCGTGTTCACCACGACCCCGGCGGCCAGAAATGGCAGCACGAGCCAGTTCGGGATGCGCCGGCTGCGGATATCCTCAACCGTCGCGATCGCGAGCAGTATGAGAACAGGCCACCACGCGGTCGAGTGCATGTTCGTACAGGTCTCCCAAAGAAAGCGGACGGCGCTTCCGCGCGCCCGTCCGTCTCTTAGGAGAGTTCAACTGGTGTAAGTTGTCAGCTTGGTGCCGACGGACGTGAAGGCGGTGCCAATGGTGGTTGCGAGGGCCTTCATGCTGACGGTGGCCGCCAGTGCGATCAGCGCAAGCACCAAGGCGTATTCGACCAGATCCTGGCCGCTCTCGTCCCTGACGAGGGCATCTTTCAGGTTCTGCATCCTTATGTAAAGCTTCAAACCGATGTCTTTCATGGGTTGTTTCTCCTGCCCCCTGTTCAAGCATTCGGAGAGCCGTTTGAAACAGCGCCAGGCAAATCGTTCACGGTCAGGAGCTTATAGCGAAGGGGGCGATTGTCTTAAGCAACGAATAGTAAGCGGATGTCTACACGGCCGCTTTTCGAGGGTGAACCTCCGGCGACACCGGAGAGGCGGAAACCGGTTTGGCGGCAGCCGCCCGGCGGTCCGCCGATTGGCGTCTCAATTGCCACGAGACCCGGTAGTGAATCTCCGAAAGGCAGCGCCTTCGGCCATCCTGATCGCCGCCACGGCGCTCACGCGCTTCGTGTTCAGAAGTCACTACCTTTATGACATCGACTCGGTCAATTTCGCGCTTGCCCTGAAGCGCTTCGACCCGAGCGTCCACCAGCCGCATCCGCCCGGCTACTTTCTATACGTTTATCTTGGCCGCCTGGCCAGTTTCCTATTTCACGACGCCAACGCGGCGCTCGTGGCAATCAGCATAGTCTTTAGTTGCGGCGCGGTGGCGACGATCTATGTCATAGCCGGCGACTGGTTTGGCCGAAAGGCCGCCTCGTTCGCCGGCCTGATCTTTGTTTTCTCTCCTTTGGCGTGGTTTCACGGAACGGTTGCGCTCACCTATATTGTCGAAGCCTTCTTTTCGGCGCTCACCGGATATCTCTGCTGGCGCATCTACTGTGGAGCGGCCCGGTTCATCCTGCCGGGCGCGATTGTCGTGGGCGTTGCGGCCGGTTTCCGCCCGTCGTCGCTCCTGCTGCTGGGCCCTCTGTTGCTCTTTTCGTTTCGCGGCGCAAGCCGCAAGCAGGCTGCCGCCGGGATCGGCGCGCTGACCCTGACGCTGCTCGCGTGGTTCATTCCCATGATTCGGATAAGCGGCGGGACAGCTTACATCTCATCTCTTGCGTGGCTGTGGCTGGCAGTGCCGTCAAAGGGGATGGTTTTCAATTCCTCCGTGGCAACATCGCTCGTTCGCGCCTGCACGATTGCCGGCATCTATATTCTCTGTTTCGGTTGCGCCGCAATACTTCCGTTCCGGGGGCGGCGCAAGGATTCCACCGCCGACCGGCGCAAGACCATCTTCACGCTGGTCTGGATCGCGCCGGGCCTGCTTTTCTTCACGTTCATCTATCTGAAGTTCGTAAACGGCGGTTACCTTCTGGCGCTCGCTCCGCCGGTCTGCACATGGATGGGTCTGTGGGCCTCAACATGGTACGCGGATGTCCGGCCAGGCAGGGCCCTGAAGATCCTGGCGATCGGAGGCTGCGCCGCCGTTAATACCATGGTCTTTCTTTGCGCTCCCGTGTACTGCTCATACGGAGAAGTCCGGCGATTTGAGATGGAACTCGAGAACGTCGCCGGAGTTCTGCCGCAAATCGCATCGCCGCGCGAGACCATGATCGTCGGTTTCGATTCTCATTTCCTCGGTTACCGGCACGCCGGGTACTACCTGCCCGGCTACCTGACCGTCCAGTTTCCGGAGGTCCAACTCGCTTCGGGCACGCGAGTATTTGCGATGAAGGATCGAAGCACCCGGCTGGAACGCGCGCTCCCCCCCGCCGGCATTCAAAGCTTCGTCATTTTTCCACTGCCGTTGGGCGACAGCGAGTACAGCAGCTATATGGCGCAAGTGCGGAAGAGATTCCCTCCCGGCGGCCTGCGCGCAATCACGCGCGGCGGCCATGAGTTCGCAGTCGGCGCGGTGGCGGATCTCCGGGTTCTATTCCCCGTTTCCGCGCCCGCCGCCGGCGCACCTGTATCCGGACAGGGACTAGCGCTCGCACCATTAGCAAACAGCCGTTAACAGCCAGTGGTCCGTCAGTCCGGGTCTGCCCCCGGCCCTGTGATCGGTGGAGCGTCCGGACCCGGCTTCGCGAAACGGCACTGCACGTGCTCCACTGAGGCTATGATGCAAAAGAAACAGCGGGCTTACCTGATACCGGACGCGTGCTTCTTCTGGGCACGTGGACTTTCCGTGAGACTTCGAGCGTTGACCGGGGCGTTGCTCGGCGACAGCGGCCAGGACCTGGTCGAATACGCCTTGGTGCTTGCGCTGATCGCACTGGCGGCCACCGTCAGCATGAGGAGCCTTGCAGATACCATTGGCACCGCCTTCACGTCCGTCGGCACCAAACTCACCACTTATACCTCCTGACCGGTGAGAGCGGAGGGTCGCGCTCATGCGCCTGTCTTCGGCTCCCGGCCACAACCTCGTTGAGATCAAGCGTATGATAACAGCTTCAGGCTCAGCCGGATCCGCTGGGCCATCGTTCCTGGTTGTTGAAGCTGGAGTCATAGAGCCGCTGGTCTGCCGGCCCCGGCTCGCGCACTGTCCGGCCGATCCGAGAAGCGATTGATTCCGGCTTCGCGGCGTGGCCTCTGACGTGCTCAACTCTTCACATGAGACGCTTGCGGCAGTCGGTGTGGCTTCGGGCGCGCCTGTGCCCGATTTGGGTGCGTAACCTCTACGCAAACAGACAAACGTTGACCCAGGCTTTGCTCGACGAGAGCGGCCAGGATCTGATCGAGAATACGCTGGTGATAGCTCTGATTTGCCTGGTGATTGTTGTCGGCATTCGAAGCTTGGCCGCGCTTGCCGGCGCTGGTTCCACGGATACCGGCGGCGCGCTCGTCGGATACGTGTTCTGACCGGTGAGAGCGGAGAATCGGACGCCGGCGGCGGTCTTCGATTCCCGGCCACAACCTCGTTGAGAACAAGCGCATGATAACAGCTCCAGGCGCGGCCGGATCCGGCGGGCCATCGATCCTGCTTGTCGAAGCTGGAGTTGCTTTGATTGCGTTCGCGGCGGCAGCTTGTTGGCCGGGAGCCGGCCATACCTGGCTATCGAAGGCGGGGCGATGCCTCGGCCGCCTGGCGCGCAGGCGCGGATTATCCGTCCTGGCGGTAGGCGCCGCAGCGCTTCTGATCCGGCTCGCGATTCTCCCGTTGTCTCCTATTCCCAAACCGTTCGTTCACGACGAGTTCGCCAATCTGCTGGCGGCGGATACGTTCGCCTCCGGGAGGCTGACCAATCCGACCCATCCTGTGTGGGTGTACTTCGAAAGCTTCCACATCACTCAAAAACCAACTTACATGTCCATGTATTTCCCGGCGCAGGGCATGGTCCTGGCGGCGGGGAAGGCGCTGGCGGGCAATCCGTGGTTCGGAATCTGGCTCAGCGCCGGGCTTATGTGTTCCGCAATTTGCTGGATGCTGCAAGGGTGGCTGCCCCCAGGTTGGGCGCTGTTGGGCGGGGCCCTGGCGGTGATGCGGCTGGCTCTCTTCAGCTACTGGGTCAATGGGTATTACGGGGGCGCGGTAGCAGCCACCGGCGGCGCGCTCGTGCTCGGCGCCCTGCCGCGCATTCTGCGCACGGCCCGGGTTCGCGACGGGCTTTGGATGGCGCTGGGAGTTGCGATTCTCGCCAACAGCCGCCCTTACGAAGGCCTGCTGGTGTGCATCCCCGTGGCTTTCGCCCTCTTGTGGCGGGGGGCCACCAGAGCGCGGCCGGCCGTTTCCGTTGTTCTCCGCCGGGCTGCGGCGCCAGCCGCGCTGCTGCTCATTGTGGCCGCAATGGGCGGGTACTACAACTATCGCGTCTTCGGCAGTGCTTTTACGCTGCCTTACCAGGTGAATCGAGCGACTTATGCGTCGGCGCCGGTCTTTCTTTGGCAGCAGCCCCGGCCCGAGCCCGTCTACCGGTACAAGACGATGCGCGATTTCTATTCCAAATGGGAATTGGGCGATTTTCTGTACGCTCGGACGCCGACCGGGTTTCCGATTCGAACCGCGCAGAAACTCGGAATAGCGCTGGTGTTCTTCTTCGGCGTAGTGTTGCTCCCACCCCTGATCATGCTGCCCCGTGCGCTCCGGGATCGGCGGCTGCGCTTTCTGGTTGCCGCCGGCGCCATATACGGGGCCGGTTTGAGCATGAATGCCTGGCTGTTTCCGCACTACGTCGCTCCGTTTACGTGCGCGCTGTACGCCATCCTCTTGCAGGCAATGCGCCACCTGCGCGCGTGGCGTCCAGGAGGCCGGCCGTCGGGATTGGCGGTGGTACGCGTCATGCCGGTGGTCTGCCTGGCGCTGATAGGACTTCGCCTGTACTCCGCGCCTCTGAACCTCTCCATCCCTCGCTGGCCGACTATGTGGTACGGCACGGAGCCGCTTGGTCTTCCGCGCGCCCGTGTTTTGGCCGGCTTGGAAGCCTATCCCGGACGGCAACTTGCAATTGTCAGATACGGTCCCGATCATACGCCGTTTGACGACTGGGTTTACAACGCGGCGGACATCGATAAGTCCAAGGTGGTCTGGGCGCGTGAACCGGAGACTGGAAGTAGTTCGGAGCTTCTTCGGTATTTCCGTGAGCGGAGAGCCTGGCTCGTGGAACCCGATTCCAATCCGCCAAAGATCTCACCCTATCCAGGGCAGCCGTAGAGAATCGCTCCGGGGCCAGTGCTCGTGAGCGCGTGGAAAACGGGCCTTGGCGATTGGCCCCCCGATTGCACCTTGGAATCGGTCACCGGAGGTCCGAGAGAATGAGCCCGATCCCGATCAGCGCGGTTCTGCTGGTTGAAGATAACCCCGGAGACGCGCGCTTGTTCCGCGAGATGTTCAAAGAGGATGGCTTGCAGGACGCCGAATTGACGCACGTGGAGTGCATGAGCGACGCCGAGAAGCAACTTGCGTCGCGTTCATTCGACATTATCGTGCTCGACCTGGGTTTGCCCGATGCGCAAGGACTGGAAGCGGCTCGGCGGGCCCACGCGGCCGCGCCCGACGTTCCCTTGGTGGTCTTGACCGGCATCGACGACGAGTCGCTGGCCGCGCAAGCCTTGCGGGTGGGCGCGCAAGACTATTTCGTCAAGGGCCAGATCCAAACGCGCGAGCTTCTGCGGGCCATGCGCCACGGCAGGGAGCGCAAGGCCGCGGAACTGGCGCAGCGGCAGAGCGACGAATCGTACAGGCGGCTCTTCGATTCCAGTCCACAGCCAATGTGGGTGCTCGATGCGGAGAGCAAAGCCTTTCTTGCCGTGAACGATGCGGCGGTCCGGAAATACGGCTACTCGCGCGAGGAGTTTCTGGAGATGGACGGATACGACCTCCGGCCGGCGGAAGAGCGTGGTTGCGCCGACGCCGGGATGGCAGCGACTGCCGGACGAGCGCTGCCGCTGGGGTCGCTCGACTCGTTCAAGCACCGCAAGAAGAGCGGCGAGATGATGGATGTCGAGATTGCCAGCGGGCCGATCGCGTTCCACGGTCGCTCCGCGTTGCTTACCCTGGCCAACGACGTTACCGAAAGGAACAGCCTGCAAGCTCAGCTTTTTCGGCCGCAGAAAATGGCGTCCCTTGGGCGGATGGCAGGAGGCCTGGCTCACGATCTGAACAATCTTATGGGCGTTGTCATGGGATACGGCGACATCGCTCTCGAACAGCTCGACCCGGCAAGTCCCCTGCGCGCCAACGTGGAAGCGATGCAGGGCGCGGCCGGCCGCGCCGTTGCGATCGTTCACCAACTATTGGTGTTCAGCAGCAAGCAGATCCAGCAGCCGCGGAAGCTGTGTCTCAACGCGGTTGTCGAGGGCATGGTGGAGATCCTGCGCCATCTGCTTGGCGACGACATTCAGTTCTCCTTTAACCCCTGCCCCAACCTCGGAACCGTCAAGGCGGACCCAGGGCAAATCGAACAAGTCATTATGAACCTTGCCTTGAACGCTCGCGACGCCATGTTCGAAGGAGGACAACTGACAATAAGCACGGCCAATGTCGAGCTGGATGAGGCGGACCCGCGGCACGAGTTTCGTACCCCGGCCGGCCCCTATGTAATGCTGACGGTGAGCGATACCGGTTGCGGAATGGACCCGAACACGCAAGCCAGAATCTTCGAACCATTCTTCACAACCAAGGAGCAGGGCAAAGGGACGGGACTGGGACTATCGACGGTTTACGGAATTGTGAAGCAGAGCGCGGGAAGTATTCTGGTGCGCAGCGAACCGGGACATGGCGCGACATTCGGGATCTGCTTTCCAAGGGTGGAGGGGGCGCCGCGGCCGGACAACGCGATGCACCCGTCCAAGGAAATCCCCAGAGGATCGGAGACGGTCCTCCTGGTGGAGGACGCCGAGCCTCTCCGCGTGGTCGTGAAGCAGTTCCTTCAGGACGCAGGCTACAGCGTATTGGTGGCCGAGGACGGCGCGAACGCTTTAGAAGCCGCCTGGAAGCACGCTGGCCCAATCGACCTCCTGTTGACGGATGTGGTGATGCCGGGTCTTAGTGGTCCTCGGATTTCGCGGGAGCTGCGCGAGGCCCGCCCCGGCATGAAGGTGCTCCTGATGTCCGGGTATGCGGGCGATGCTCTTTGCGAACACGGGGCGTTGGAACCGGGCTTGGCCCTCCTGGAGAAGCCTTTCACCCGCGGGTCGCTAATGCGGAAGCTGCGGGAGGTTTTGGACCCGGTCGAGAGTCTGCCGTGCGGAGAGCTTCGATGATCCCCCGCCCTCCGCTTCCCTCAACCATCCTTGTCGCCGACGACCTGGAAGCCAATCGGGACATGCTCGCCGACGTGCTGCGAAACGAAGGCTACCGGGTAGTCTTGGCCGCGGACGGCGACGAGGCGTTGGAACTGCTGGCGACGGGACCGATTGACCTCGCATTGCTCGACGTCATCATGCCGCGACGCTCCGGCACAAGCGCGTGCCGCGAGATCAAGAGCAAAACCGAGAGCCGGCTGCTTCCCGTGATCCTGATAACCGGTTCTTCCAGCTCGGACCGCGTCAAAGGAATCGAGTGCGGCGCGGACGACTTCCTGACCAAGCCGATCAAGAAGGAAGAACTGATCGCCAGGGTGAAGTCCCTTCTGAAGATCAAGCAGTACACCGACGAGTTGGAGAGCGCCGAAACCGTTCTGTTCAGCCTGGCTCTCAGCATTGAAGCCAAGGACCCGCTCACGGAAGGGCATTGCGAACGGCTGTCCAAGTACTCCGTGGCCTTGGGCAGGCGCATTGGGCTCCCGGAAGACCAGCTCGTCGCCTTGCGTCGCGGCGGCATGGTTCACGACTTGGGAAAGACCGCCATTCCCGAACGGATTATACAAAAGGCCGATCGCCTCACCGAGGATGAGTGGGTGCTGATGAAGAAACATCCCGAGATCGGCGAGCGGATCTGCCGGCCGTTGCGATCCTTCGGCCTGGTGCTCCCGATCATCCGTCACCACCACGAGAAGTTCGACGGGAGCGGATATCCGGACGGGCTGAAGAACGACGCGATCCCGCTGACGGCCCGAGTCCTGACAACGGTGGACATTTACGATGCCCTGACCACCGATCGCCCATACCGGAAAGCGCTCGCCCAGGGAAGAGCCTTCGAGATTATCCGAAGGGAAGCAGCGCGCGGCTGGTGGGACCCCGGCCTCACGGCGGAATTGCAAGCTATGCTGCAAGAGACGCCTTGGCCTGCCACGTGCTTGAAGGGTAAGCGGCCACTGGACGATCTCGAGTGGATCGCATCTCGCCTGGACCGCTCCCCGGCGGAGCGCGGCTCCGACGCGCCTCTCAATACCGCGGCCGCGAGGCGGCTATGAGGAAATCGGGCGAATGGCCGGGTTGGCAGGCGAAGCAGGCGCAAATACCCGGCTTGTCCTGGTGGCGCAGGCGGTTTCGCCTGCGATTCGCGGATTCTGCTAGTGGAATGCTCTTCCCGACGCACGGTTTGGAGTCGGATGGCCGATCCACGGCGTTGCGTTATGGCGCCGGCGTCGCGGGCGTCGCGGTGGCGTTGCTGGCGCGCGCGGCGCTCAGTCCCCAGCTTCACGGCGAGATGCCGTTCGCCACATTTTTCGCGGCGATAGCGGCGGCCGCCTGGGTTGGCGGTCTGGGGCCATCGCTGCTGAGCGCGGCGCTGGGTTTTGTGGCCGGCGAGTGGTTCTTCGTTGGCCACGGCGCGGGGGGGACGGCAACCGCAAACGGCCTCGTGGTCGCGGGCAGCTACTTCCTGGTCGCCGCGGCCATCATGGCGGTAGGCCATGCCGCGCACAAGGCCGGCGAGCGCGCCCTAGCCCGGCAAATCGAGCTCGGGCGGGAAGTCGGACAGCGAATTCGGGCCGAAGCGTCGCTACTTAAGGCGCATGACGAACTGGAGTCCCGGGTGCGGGAGCGTATCACGGAACTGAACACCGCCATGGAGGCGCAAGAACGAGATCGAGCGAGCCTCGCGGAGCAGGCCGCGCTGCTGCAACTCGCCGGCGACGCAATCCTGGTGACCGATATGAGCGGCAGAATCTCGTTCTGGAACCGGGGGGCGGAAGAACTTTACGGCTGGCCGCCGGACGCGGCCGTTGGCGCCGACGTTCACGAACTCCTGCGGACTTCGTCCCCCGTTCCGCTGAACGAGATCTGGGCCGCGATTCGGGAACAGGAGAGATGGGAAGGCGAACTGTCCCATTTCACCCGGAGCGGCGAGGCGGTCACGGTGGCGAGCCGCTGGTCGTTGCAGCGTGATCGCGAAGGGAAGCCGGGCGCGGTTCTGGAGATCAACAGAGACATTACCGGCCGCAAGCGCACCGAGCGGGCCCTTGCGGACAGAATCGCCGAGCTGGCGCGTTCCAACGCCGAATTGCAGCGATTCGCCTACGTCGCTTCCCACGACCTTCAGGAGCCGCTGCGAATGGTCGCCAGTTTCACCCAGCTCCTGGCGGATCGGTACGCCGGGAAGCTGGACCAGGACGCGCGGGAGTTCATCGGCTATGCCGTCGACGGCGCAAGGAGAATGCAGACCTTGATCCAGGATCTACTGGCCCTTTCGCAGCTTGGCTCCCGGGGCATGAACTTCGAGATGGTCCGGTTCGACGAAGCGATGGGCCGCGCGGTGGCGAATCTTCAGTTCGCTATCCGGGAAAGCGGGGCGTTCGTGAGCCATGACGAACTGCCCGCCGCCATGGCGGATTCCTCCCAGATCGTGCAACTCTTTCAGAACCTGATTGGCAATGGCGTCAAGTTCAAAGACGAGAAACCGCCCCGAATCCATATTTCGGCCGCCCGGAGCGGCGATGAGTGGATATTCTCGGTGCGCGACGACGGAATCGGATTCGATCCTCAATACGCGGAGCGAATCTTCGCCGTTTATCAGCGCTTACACGCCCGCGACAAATATCCCGGAACCGGCATGGGACTAGCCATGTGCAGGAAGATCGTCGAGCGGCACAACGGCAGGATTTGGGCGGAGTCCAAACCCGGATCGGGATCGACCTTCTTTTTCACCATACCGGCCGCCGCGAACCCGGCGGAGCGGGCGGAACGAACGATCGGAGCGGCATGACATATCACGACGCCGGACCGGCGCACTGCGGGCCGGCGGAAATCCTGTTGGTTGAAGATAATCCGGGCGACGTGCGTTTGACCCGGGAAGCACTCAACTCGGAGCGGCTGTGGAACAACCTGAGCGTGGTGGCGGACGGGGTCGAAGCCATGGCCTTCCTTCGCCGGGAAGGCAAGTTCGGCGGCGCGGCGCGGCCCGACTTGGTCCTGCTGGATCTCAACCTGCCTAAGAAGGATGGCCGCGAGGTGCTGGCGGAGATCAAAGCCGATTCGGACCTCAGGCGGATACCGGTAGTGATTCTGACGACCTCCGCGGCGGAACTAGACATCCTCAAAGCGTACGGACTGCACGCCAACTGCTACATCACCAAGCCCTTGGATCTGGGGCAGTTCATGAAGGTGGTGAAGTCGATCGAGGACTTCTGGTTCGCGATAGTAAGGCTGCCGGCAAACAAATGAGCGAAAACATTAACGTACCGATCATCGAGGCGACGCGGAAGGCGGCAGCCGGGTCCATGGCCGAACGCGAAAAGAACCTGGCCCCGAAGCACTGGGCGGCGAGGAACTGGCTTCCTCTGGCGCTCTTGAGTGCGTGGACCTGTCTGGCGGCCCTGCTGTTCTCTCTGCATGACACGGCCACCGTCGTCGGTTTCGGCGCTATATGGCTGATGGGGATGGTTAGCACGATCGTGGTTTTGGTAAGGCGGGAGATGCATACGCGCGAGCACTCCGCGGGCGAGGCGCTTTTCCGCGAATTCTTCGAGGATGCGCCCATCGCTCAACACGAACTCGACGGCTCAGGCATTATCCAGCGCGTAAACCGCGCGGAGTGCGCTTTGCTCGGCTACGAGGAGCACGAGTTGTTGGGCAGCGCGATTTGGGATTTCATTCCAGCAGCGGACAGGGATACCGGCCGGCGCGCGCTTGAGGCAAAGCTCACCGGCAAACAGCAGCTTGAGCCGTTCCTCCGCCGCTATCTGCGGCGGGATGGAAGCGAGATGACGCTGGAGATTCACGACAGCCTCGTGAGGAACGAGCGCGGCGCAACCGTCGGCATCCGATCCGCCTTACTGGACGTCACCGACCGGCTTCGCGCCGAGGAGGCGCTGCGGGAATCGCGGGAAGTCCTTGAAGGGGTTCTCAACGCGGCGCCGGCGCGGATCTTCTGGAAGAACAAAAACCTGATGTACGCCGGCTGTAACATGCCGTTTGCCCGAGACGCCGGGTTCGAGAAACCCGAGGACATCGTCGGAAAGGACGACCATGCCATGAGTTGGCGGGAGCAGGCCGAAGCTTACCGGGCCGACGACCGTGCCGTGATCGAAAGCGGGGTCGCCAAACTCCTTTTCGACGAGATGCAGACGACGCCTTCGGGAGAGCGGATTCACCTGCTGACGAGTAAACTCCCCCTTCGGGACGCCAGCGGGGCGACTGTCGGCATAATGGGCACCTATTATGACATCACCGAGCGCAAGCACGCAGAGCAGGCGCTGCACGATAGCGAGGAGACGTTTCGGGCGGTCACCGATGGCGTATTGAACGCCATCATCATGATGGACGCCGACGGCCGCGTCACTTTCTGGAACCCGGCGGCCGAGCGCATGTTTGGGTACGCCAAGGCGGAGATGATGGGCCAGATGGTCCACGACCGGTTGGCGCCGGCCGAGTTTCGCCCGAACTTCCATGCGAACTTCGGCGCATTCCGCGAGACTGGAACGGGAGCGGCGATCGGCAAGGTGACCGAGTTGCGGGCGCTGCGCAAAGACGGAAGCGAGTTTCCGGTGGAACTCGGCCTGAGCGGCGTTCGAATTCGCGGTCAATGGCAGGCCGTGGCGGCCGTTCAAGACGTCTCCGAACGCGCCCGCTCCCAGCGCGAGATCGCGGCGGCGCACGCGAAGCTGGCTGGCGTGGTGGAGCAGCTTGAGAAGAGGAACCTGCGAAACGGGATTCTCAACGACCTGCGCGAGTTCCTGCTTGGCTGCCCGTCGGTGGCCGAAGTCGGGCCTGTGATGGTGCATTCGATGGCCCTGCTGTTCCCAAATTACGAGGGCGCCCTTTACATCCTGAGCCCCTCCAGGACCGACCTGGAACTTCTGGCGAACTGGGGAGCGGGTTTGGCCGGAGGGGAAGAGCGGACGATCTCTCCGGAGGCGTGCTGGGCACTGCGCCGGGGCAGGCCCTATATGGTCGAAAACGCGGGCGCCGCAATGGTGTGCGACCACCTTCGCGATTCGCCAAGAACGCCCTACGCTTGCCTGCCGCTGATGGCCAAGACCGACGTCATCGGCATGCTTCACCTTCGGGAGTCGCCGAATGCGCGTTCGGCCTCCGGCATCGTATCCGATCTCGGAGACATGGTCCCCGACCTTTGCGGACTCCTGGCGATGTCCATATCCAACCTCCGGCTAAAGGAAACCTTAAAAGTCCAGTCCATCAAGGACACGCTGACCGGCCTGTTCAACCGGCGCTACATGGAGGAATGCCTGCAGCGTGAGATCTGGCGCGCCTCCCGCACGGAGCGCCAGATTGGAGTGGTCATGGCCGACATCGACCATTTTAAGAACCTCAACGACGTGTACGGACATGGCGCGGGAGATTACGTGCTGAGCGCGTTCGGCAACCTCGTGAATGCGCAGATCAGGGGCTCCGATATCGCTTGCCGTTACGGCGGGGAGGAGTTCACGATCATCCTGCCGGAGGCGACCGCTCAAGACGCTCCCTGGCGGGCGAACGACTTGCGGGAAAAAGTGAGGTCGTTGAAGCTCACGTACGGCGGCCGCGAACTCCCCACGGTCACCATCTCGATGGGTGTTTCCACTTACCCGGTTAACGGAACCACGTCGGAGGAACTGCTGAACGCGGCGGACGCGGCCCTTTACAAGGCGAAACTGGCGGGCAGAGACCGGGTCGTCGTGCACGGCCAAAGCGACAGCTCACCCGCGCCTCCGCTTTCCGAACGGGTCGACCTAGCTCCCGCTCATACCCTAAAGCGCGCCTCATGATCCGGCGTCCTTGTGGGGGGATTGGGGTTCGTTCCGAAATGGCTGCGCCAACCGCTCCATTACTGCCGCGGCTTCGGTGCGTCCGAGCCGCGAACGTAAGAAGCTGTGAGACAAACACGGAACGCAGGCGAAACCGCCTGCGCCACCTCCGGAAGTCCTGTGTTTGCGGCGGTGGGGCAGGCGCTTTCGCCTGCCGAGCCCGCTTGCGGACTATTTCTTCCCAGCTTCCAAGGGAGCGGTTGCCCGATGCGTCCGAGCCGCGAACGTAAGAGAGCGGTTGCCCTCGATCGCTGCGATTTCATAACCATGCGATCGCGACGCGAGGCCGGCGGCCGCAGTCCCCTGTGAGATGCCTTCATGCGCGCAATGGCGAAGCCGGGTCACGATTCGAATCTGGATATCCTGCGCTCGGCCGCGGTGCTAGCGGTCTTCCTGAGCCACGCGCTGGAGGTGACTGCCGGCTGCGCATTCGGAGAGCACCTTGCCTATGGCGTGGAGACTTTCTCCCTTGGGCGAATCGGCGTCCTGCTGTTCTTTGTCCACACCAGCCTGGTTCTAATGCAGTCCCTTGAGCGGGCCGCGACAAACCTGGCCGATTGGCCGCTGGTCAAGTACTTCTATGTCCGGAGAGCATTTCGCATTTACCCGTTGAGCGTTTGCCTGATCTTGCTTTCCATCGCATTCTCGGTCCCGGCGAACGCTTTGGGCGTTCCCTACGGATGGCACGGAGTGAAGTGGGCCTTGGCGAACCTCCTGCTCATCCAAAACATCACCGGCGCGGTTGTAATTTCGAGTCCTTTGTGGAGCTTGCCGTACGAGGTGCAGATGTACCTCGTGCTGCCGATCCTGTTCCCGTTGGTGAGAGCGCCCAGGGGCGGCGCTCGCCTCATTCTGATCTACATCGTTGCCGCGCCGCTTAGCCTGTTCAATCCGCTGTTTCTCTACGCGCCGTGCTTCCTCGCGGGGGTGATCGCCTATAAACTGCTCGGAACAGTCCGGCCGCGTCTTCCAGCCTGGCTGTGGCTCCCCGCGGTCGTGGGCGCGGTGGCGTTCTACCTGTCGAGGCCGTACTCCGAGTCGAGCTGGTTAAAGGATGTCTCTATTTGCCTTATTGTTGGCGCGTCGATTCCGCTGTTCAAGAGAAACCGCGGTCCGATCGCCGCCGCCGCTTCGCAGATAGCCAAGTACTCGTACGGCATTTATCTTTGCCACACGCCGGTTCTATGGCTGGTCTATCGCAAGCTGACGATTCCCGGCTGGCAGCGGCCTATCTGGACCGTGATCGCAACGGGCGTCGTCTCCGTGGCTTGTTACCACGCGATTGAGGCCCCCCTAATCCGGATTGGCACGCGACTCGCAATCGGGATGTCCGTGAAGCCGAGGGCCCCGGCCCCAGTATGCCCTCAGTGGCCGTCCGCGGAGACCCGGCCGGCGTAACGATGTTCCAGAGCCAGGCGAGCGTAACGCCAAAGCACGACGCCCATCGCAATCCAGCAAACGAAGCCCATGAGGATAAGCATTGTGAAGTGCTTCGCGGTCAGCAGGTCGGCGTAGGCGTTGGCGTGCCACCCTCCGGCGGCTTCCGTGTACACGGCGATCATAAATGCGCCGGCGATGGCGTAGTATGCCGCCGCCGGCTGGATTCCCAGAGCCACAATCCAGGGGACCGTCCAGGCAAGGTACTGGAGGCCGAATCCGGGCGAGAGGAACAGGAAAAGAAACGTGATCGCGCCGCATTGCACAAAAAGAGAAGGACGAGAAGCGAGCGCCTTGAACACAAACGGCAACAAGGCCGCCGCCAACAGCGCAGCCCACCTGGCGACGGGAGCGTACAGATCGTGAATGCCGGCCATCCCCATCGTCTTGAGCAGGCCGGAGAGGAAATAGAAGCCCCACAATCCCGTGGCGCTGCCATAACTCAGCATCGTTCGCAGGATCAGCCCCGGATATCGCGCCAGCCAGGGCATCGACGCCGCAACCCAGGTGGCGGCGGCGATGGCGGCCCATCTGGCCCTTACCGTGTTGCGGGGCAGGTAGACGATCATCGCCGGCAGGTAGATCAGGGGAACAAGCTTGATACTGGCGGCCAAACCGAACGCAACGGCCGCCCAGCCTGGACGCCTTCGCTCCACCAGCAAGACGGTCAGCGCCACAAAGAACACCATAATTGGATCCGTGTTCCCGTGAAATCCCGAAACCAGTACGGAGATGGGCGAGAGCGCGAGCAATAGGATCGAACCTGCGGTCCCTGCGCCGCGGAAGAGCGACCAGACCACCGCCACTGTACCAACGTCCGCAAGCGCGCACAGCAGCCGCATCCAGAAAGCGAGCGGCAAACCGGAGACATCCTGGAGGATTCCCAACCCATATAGCCCGGAGACAACGCCCGGCGGGTGGATGAAAGGTTGCCTTTGGTAGAGTTTCCCCGAAGGGGAAGCGTACTGAACGCCTTCGCGGTACAAGTTGGCAGGGCCCTCAATCCTCAAGATCGAGAGATCGTGCGTCCAGGTGAGGGCGTCGTTGGCGCCAACGGTGGTAAGGGCGAGAAACGCCTTGGCTAACAAGGCGGCGACGACAGCCCACGCTGGAAAACGCGTGGACGGGATCTCCGCGGCGTCCGCTGGCATCGGTGATCGCTCCTCATGACGATGTTAACGCCGAATCGCCCGCGGGCGGCGCTCGACACACGATCCGTCGGGCCTACGCGGTTGTATAGGTGTCCGCGGAAGCCGTCGAATCTTCTTCTTCGGGATCCTTGATGAGACGATGCATATAGGTCCTGGAAATGTGGAGGCTGCGGGCCGCGAGAGTCTTGTTTCCGTTGTATTCCTGAAGGGCCTTGTGCACGACCTTGAGTTTGTAATCGTGCATTTGCTCTTCGAAGGAAGCTCCGGGCAGAGCGTCCCCCAGGCCCAACAGGTCCGGTTGCTGCATTGCCGCTGGAAGATCCTTGGGTTGGATGGCGTCGTCGTCGCACAATATGATGGCGCCCTGGATAACGCTCTCCAGTTCACGGACGTTTCCCGGCCACCTATATTCAAGCAGCAGCGCCATGGCATTCACCGTCACTCGGGTCATCGGCTTTTGGTAGAGATCCGAGTACTCCTTCAAGAAATGCTGAGCCAGCGTTGGAATATCTTCCGTATGGTCCCGAAGCGGGGGGGACTTGATTCCCATGACGTTGACTCTGTAATACAGATCCTCGCGAAACGTTCCTTCTTCCACCATCCGGAGCAGGTTCCTGTGCGTGGCGAATAGCAGGCGGGCCGGCAGCGGGATCAGTTGGCTGCTTCCCAGGCGGCTGAATACCCTCTCCTGCAGCACCCGCAGCAGCTTGACCTGCGTGTGCGCGCTGAACTCCCCAATCTCGTCGAAGAAGAGCGTTCCGTTGCCGGCCTCTTCCAGGAACCCTTTTCGCCTGGCGGCCGCGTCCGTGAACGCTCCCTTTTCGGCGCCGAACAACTCCGCCTCGATCAGCGTATCCGGAATGGCCCCGCACGAAACCGCGACGAATGGGCGTCCCTTCCGGGCGCCCAGGCTATGAATCGCGCGGGCGATCAACTCCTTGCCGGTCCCGGTTTCGCCGGTGATGAGCACGGCGGCATCCAGATTGGCCACGCGCCGGATCAGGCCGTAGACCACCTGGGCTCGCGCGCTGGAACCGATCAGTTGGTCGCAATTGGAAGGAACCGACGCCTCGCGCGCACGTTCAGACTCACGCTTCAGGACGGCGAATTCGTACGCCCGGCGGACGACAATCTTGAGTTCCGGCAGGACAGGCGGCTTTCGGATGTAGTTGTAGACGCCGCGCTCCACAAGGTCCAGCGCGATTTCCCTGCTGTCCCTGTCCGCCATCACCACCACCGGAGCACCACAATCGCGGATCTCGTCGAAGAACCCGAGTTGGTTCTGAATCGCGGATGAATTGGAATCCAGGTCCTGGATGAGAACGTCGCACCGTTTTTGCGAAATGGCTTCCTTTATGGCGCTTGATCGGCGTTCGATGAGAAGAGAGAAGTCGGCGCCGAGCGTCGCCGCGAGTAGGGCGTGCATATCGGCGTCTTGGGAATACAGCAACAGACGGATCATTCAAAGTCAATAGAACTCTGAGATTCTTCTATTATGATAGCCCCAACGGGTTATGAAATAGTCCATGAAATACGATTCTTCTGTAGAACTGATCGGGGTTTCTTGTAATGGTTTATTCTACAAACATGCACCGGCGCCCCTTGGGCGACGCGCATGGCCGGCAAGGACGGAGGTACGGGAAGACTGGCGGGGGGCTAACCTAATCGGTAAGATCGTTGGAAAGCGCATAATGCATCAGCTCGGCGGTGGTCCTCATGTTCATCTTTTCCAGGATGCGGGCCCGGTACGTGCTGATGGTCGTCAGGCTCAAATGGAGTTCTTCGGCTATCTGCGTGGGCGTTCTGCCGGAGCCGAGGAGCCGCAGAACCTGGAATTCCCGGTTGGAGAGATTCTCGTGCGGCTGCCGGCCGGAGTCCGGCTTCAGGCGCGCCGCGAGGTCCTCTCCCATCTCCGGGCTTACGTACAGGCGCCCCGCTAGAACCTGGCTGATCGCCCGTACCAGGTCGTTCGGCGCGCTCATCTTGTTCACGTAGCCGGAGGCGCCGGCCATGAGCGCCCGCTTCCCGTATTGCGCCTCGGGATGGATGCTCAACACCAGCACGGGGAGGTTGGGTCGCGCGCGCTTGATCTCTTTGAGGGCATCCAGGCCGCTCCGCCCCGGCATCGTGATATCCATCATCACCAGGTCCCAATCCCGGCGTTCCACTTCCTCGAGGGCCTCTTGCCCTGTCCTCGCTTCGCCGCACTGGACGCCTGCGATCGCGTTGGTCAGGATGTCCCCTAGTCCCTTCCGCACCACAGGATGATCGTCGGCTATGAGGATCCTAATCACTTCCCTGCGCTTTCCTTCGGCCGGCTGGTATCCAGGCGATCACGGCCGCGCCTTCTCCGGGCGAACTCGCGATGGTCAGGCGGCCATCGAGGCGGAGCGCCCGTTCCCTCATTCCCAGGATTCCGAGCGATCTGCCGTGTGCGAGCTGCGCCTCATGGAAGCCTCTTCCGTTGTCGCGAACCTCCAGGCGCAGGCCGCCGTCGTCCTCGGCCAGCCGGACGCCGAATTCCGTCGCTTCCGCGTGCCGCGCGATGTTCGTCAGCGCCTCCCGCAGGATCCGATAGAGCGCCGTGGCCGCCTCCGGGTCGATCGCGAGGTCTTCCCGCGGCGTCTCCAGCGCGCACTTCATTCCGGTGTGCCCCGCGAAATCCTGAGCCGCCCATTCCACCGCGGCCGCCAACCCGAGGTCGTCCAGCACTCCGGGCCGGAGCTCCGTCGAAATTCGCCAAACGGACTGAATCGCGCCGTCCGCCAGATCCATGATGCTCCGACACCTCCTGGCGCGCTCCTGCGCTCGCACCGGCAGGTTACGGAGCAAGGCGCTAGCGTCGATCTTGATAGCGGTCAAGGCCTGCCCCAGCTCATCGTGGATCGCGCGCGCTAATCGCCCTCGTTCCTCTTCCCGGACGCTTTCCGCTTTTGCGACCGCGTGCTTCCGCTCGGTGATGTCTTCGAGGAAGCCCTCGTAACCGGCTGGCCGTCCGCCCCTTTGACGGACTTTCCGGCCGGCAAGCAGCACCCAAATCGTGGTTCCATCCTTGCGCTTCAACCGGCACTCATGCCTCCGGACCACTTCCTGAGCCTCGACTAGTCTTAGAAACTCCAACCGCTCGTCCGGGTCTGCCCACACTTGACGGGCTGTGTCGGCGACCGCGGAAACGAGATCCTCCACCGAGTCGTAGCCTAGCATACTCGCCAGGGCTGGATTCGCGCCTAACAGGTCGCCAGCTAGCGATGTTCGATAGATTCCGTCGATCGCGCCCTCGAATAAGCGCTGATAATCGTCCTCGGCTTCCCGTCGCGCAGCCTCTGCCGCTTCCCGCTCTGTGATGTCCTTTCCGAAGACCGAAATGCCTATCGTTTCACCATCGTGGACGATCGGGTTGAAAACCATTTCCAGGGTTCGGCCACCGACTCGCGTGTACTTCTCCTGGAATGAGCCTTCCTTCAGCGCACGCTCGTATAACGCAAGAAACAGCGCCGCTCTCGCGGGCGGCAGCAGGTCCGCCGGTCCCATCCCCACTGCCGCCCGGACGCCATAATCGCGCAGGAACCCCTCAGACAATGCCCTGTTGAGCGTCAACAGCCGGTAGTTAAGATCCACCGACCATACAAAGTCCTCAGTACTCTCGATCAAGGCCGAAAGGTAGGCTTCGCTGCGCCGCAACCGTTCTTTCGCCCCCTTCTGCTCCGTGATGTCCTGGAAGATCGCCACGAAGCGGTAGACTTCGCCGGCGGCATCCCGGACAGAGAAGCCGCGATCCCGAATCCAGCGTACGGATCCGTCCGGGTGGATCACGCGGTACTCTCTTTCCTTGGGGCTCGAGTTCTGGAAATGCCCTTCAGACGCGTCCTGAAAAAACCGCCGGTCTTCCGGATGTATGGCGTCTATGAAAGATCGCGTATCCCGATACAGGCTCTCGCAGGTCCTGCCCCAGATCCGTTCGTACGCCGGACTCACATAGAGCGTTTGCCGGGCCTTGGGGTCCACTACCCAGAACACTTCGTCAAAATGCTCGGCAAGTTCCTGGATCCTCCGCTCGCTCTCGCACAGCGCGTGTTGGGTTCGTTTCTGCTCCGTGATGTCTTCGGCGATAACCAACGCGCAACTGGACGAACCAAGACCGGCTGGGATCGGCGATACGGTCAGCCGAACCCAGATCAGGCTCCCATCCTTGCGCCGGTACCGTTTCTCGGCCCGATATTGCCGGACGGCTCCCGTGCCCAGTTGGCTCAAGCGGTCGAGGGTGGCGAGCCGGCCGGCTTCCTCCGTTAGATCCAGAGGCGTCAGTTCCCGAAGCTCGGCCTCGGTATAGCCGGTGATCCCCTGGTAAGCGGAGTTGGCCATCAGAAATCGGCCACTGAGTTCGGCTACGGCCATTCCGACGGGAGAATTCTCGTAAATGTGTTCAATCCAACGATCCGGGGAGGGGATCCCCTGCGCTTGCTCGCCACTCATGCGGCCCTTCAATGCCGACTCCGTTTCCGGCGCCGTGCAACAGGCGCGGGAACTCGCCGCGCATATTCTACTGTACAACTAGTCCCCCGACAAGTAGGTAATGTCCTATGCCGTACGGGAATGAGCGGCGCCGTTCCGCCGGCATTCCGTTGCATTAGCCATGCGCCGCTCGACGACCTTCTTGCAGATCGCGAGCCGCCCGATGCCAGCGCCGGGGAACCCCCCTGGTGTTCCATCGCGGTCCGCCATTACCTCACAACCCTTCCGGTGTCTTCGCGGGGATACTTCGCCGCAGAGGGACTGGAAGCAGTTGTCCACAGCACCGGCCAGAAGCGGCTACGCAACTGCTTGATTCTCATGGCAGGGCGGCCATCTCGACCCACGGGCATCCAATTGCATTCTTGTGAATGAGTGTTCCAACCGCAAGATCCCGAGCGGCCACCACAGGTTCCGCAGTCTTGGGCGCCTTTCCGGCGCTCGCTTCGGTTCCAACTGCCCAATGGACCGGATGAGTGGCGCAAATGGATAGCACGAACCTGGCGCCGAGATCCTCTGGCAGCCGGCCCAACGGCAGGCGATTTGGGCATCCGCTTCGTGGGCCGTAGCGCGGACAATCCGGAGCGCGGCGAGAGACTGGAGAAGGCCGTGGTATCGGAGAACAGAATTCGGATCGTGCTCTACACGCAGCACTCGTTTGTCGCACAAGGATTGGCCGCGGTCTTCCGCACCCACGCGGATCTGGAACTGGCGGCATGCCTGGATACTCTATCCGGCACGCTCGACTGCCTGAAATCCATCCGACCGGACGTGCTGCTGGTCCACGTCTTATCGGGAATCCGTCTGTCGGATTTGTCCGAGATTCGGTCTGCCGGCAGCGGCTGCCAGGTCATCCTGTGGGGGCAGGAACTGGAGGGCAAGTTTGCCTTTCAAGCGATGCGGTTGGGTGCGCGCGGCATCCTTCCCGCTAACGCATCGATCGACAACGTATTGGCGGCTCTGCGCAATGTCCATCGGGGCGCGCTGTGCTTTGGAAGAGGGTTCCTGTCCCAAATGTGCGATTGGGGATAATCGTCTTTCCATCAATGAGTTCTGGGTTCCCGGCGGCACAACGGGTCTATCCTGGCGGCGGGATCGCCCGGTGTACGGGCCGGCAGCGCCCCCGCATGCCCGATTTCATCATGGCGATCGAAAACGCTCTCACCACCGGGCAGCCGGACCGGCCGTTTAACGAGTATCGGGCGAAAGCGGCGTTCCCTTTACCGTTTCGCTGTCGACGTCCCGCAGTCCCTTCAGAACGAGTGTCTTCGCGGGGATACTTTACCCACAGGGACTGGAAGCAGTTGTCCACACCGCCGGTCAGGCGCGGCCAGGCAACAGCTTGATTCTCATGGCGAAACGGTCATTCGGAACTACGGGCATCCAATTGCACTCCAGGCTGTGCGCCGAGTCGTCGGCTGAAGGTACCCTTGAATGAACCGGAGAGTGCTGGTCGTTATTGTGTGCGCGCTCGTCCTGTCCGCCTGCGCCAGTTATCTGGTGTATCGGGCAGTCAAGACCCGAGCGGCCGTTGGGAACGCGGTGCCGACCGTGGAAGTCGTCGTGGCTGCCCGGGATCTTGCAGTTGGAACGCTCATTCGCGACGCCGACTTGAAAATGGCCGTCTGGTACGGCGCACCGCCCAGAGGCGCAGCCCTCAAACCCGATGCCTTCCGGAACCGAGGCGTCGTTTCCCCGATCTACGAAGATGAGCTGGTGACCGAATCTCGGCTTGCGCCTTCAGGTTCGGGTGGCGGTTTGGCCGCCACGATTCCTCCCGGAATGCGAGCGTGCGCGGTAAGGGTGAACGAAGTGGTTGGCGTCGCGGGATTCGTTGTCCCCGGAATGCGCGTGGATGTGCTGATCACTGGGCTTCCGCCCGGAGGAAACCCGGTCGACGGACCCAGGGTACGGACGCTCCTACAGAACATTCAGGTCCTTTCCGCCGGTGTGAATTTTCAGAAAGATCGGGAAGGCAAGCCGGAACAAGCGCAGGTTGTCAATCTGCTGGTCGCGCCGGCCCAGGCGGAGATCCTCAGCCTCGCCAGCAACGAAACACATATTCAACTGGTGCTGCGGAATCCGATGGATACTCAGGTTGTCGCGCTACCGGGGACGATTCTGTCGACTCTCTTCGGCGGCGTGCGCACGCCGGAGCCGGTCCCATCCACCCGCGCTGAAAGCGCGCCGGCGCCAGTGCCTCCGGCAGCGCCGGCTGCCGCCGAACCTGCCGCGCCCGGTGTGTACAACATCGAGGTGTCGAACGGTTCCGTGCATACGAAAACCGGGTTCAGCCGGCCTGGAGGAGAACAGTGAGAACCGGGGGGAGGCACGGAGTCGCTGCAATGCCGGCGGCCTGTCTGCTTGCCCTCTCATTCGTGAACGCCGTCGCCGGTCAACAGACGGAGGGCCTGCTTCCGGCGGCGCCCGCTCCCATGGCGCAGTCGGACCAGGATTCGCGGACCGATCTCTTCTTGACTGTTGGAAAGTCCGCGATCATCGATACCGCGCTTCCTCTTCAGCGCATCTCGGTGGGTTTTGGAGACATAGCGGAGGCTACGGCGATCAGCCCGCGCCAGTTACTCGTGAGCGCCAAGGCGCCGGGAGCGACCAGCCTTATCATCTGGCACGAGGGAGGCGCCAGGCGGCTCTTCGACATCACCGTAGTGGCCAGCAGTTTAATGGCGGATAGACGCATCGAAGGCATCAAGCGTGAATTGGAACGGGAACTGCCCGGACAGAGCGTCGATTTAAGTTTTGAGAATGAGACCGCCTTCTTACGTGGGACGGTTAAGGATGTGACGAGCGCGGACCGCGCGGTCTCAATCGTTTCGACGCTGGGAAGGACCGTGAACCTTCTTTACGTGGATGTGCCGGCTCCGCCGAGGCAGATCTTGTTGAAGGTCAAATTCGCCAGTGTAGACCGGAGCGTCCAGACACAACTGGGTCTAAACGTTTTCAGCACAGGCGCCACAAACACCATCGGATCTGTAACCACGCAACAGTCCTCTCCGCCAGGATTCGCCGTCCAGGCCGGCGCGCCGGCCCTGGCGACGATTTCGGACGCTCTGAATCTCTTCTTCTTCCGCCCCGATCTGAATCTGGGAGCCACCATTAAGGCGCTGGAAGTCAAGGGACTTCTCCAGGTTCTCGCCGAGCCCAACATGCTTGCGGAAAATGGCAAGCAGGCGAGCTTTCTTGCGGGGGGAGAGTTTCCCTTCCCGAGCGTGAGTTCGAGCACGGGAGGCACTCCGATGGTTTCCATTCAATTCCGCGAGTTTGGCGTCCGCCTGACTTTCACTCCAACCATCACGCCGCGCGGGACTATTCATTTGGCAGTGGCGCCCGAAGTTAGCGCCCTTGATTTCACGAACGGCCTGTCGGTAAGCGGCTTCAATGTCCCGGCGCTTACAACACGCAAGCTGGATACGCAGATCGAATTGGAGCAGGGACAGAGTTTTGCGATCGGGGGTCTTCTCGATAATCGGACGACGGATACCATCGAAAAGGTTCCTTTCCTGGGGGACATTCCGGTCTTGGGAAAGTTCTTCCAGTCCAAATCCACTTCAAAGCAAAACACGGAACTGATAGTCATTGTGACCCCTGAGCTGGTTCGCCCGATCCCCGCGGGTCAGCCCGTGCCCGAGTTGAAGTACTCCAGACCATTCCTCCGGCCAAATACGGGCAAGGAGTTGGCGACTCCCGGGATCGATGCCACAGGCTCCGTACCAGTCAAACCGCCGAACCCGGCGATTCCCATCGAAGACTTGATGCTAAGCCTGCAGCAGGCCGCGGCTCAGGTCCAGCCGGGCTCGACACCCGCGGCGGCTTCGGCGAAACCGCCAGCCTCCCCGCCACCCCGGTGAACTGCGGAGCGTAAGACGCGAGTCAAGACGGTCTGTCAAAGCGAATCGAGCGCGCGTAGCGCTTGTTATACAGCCGCGCAGAACTAACGGGACATGACGGCCCATGTGGCGCACGCTTCAGCGTGCTGCGGCGAGTTTCAACTCGCCGTGCTGGCTCTCCGCAGGCTGAAGCCCGCGGCGGCGCGCTGAAGCGTGCGCCACGGCCGGTGAATGTCTCTTTGCTTATGCGCGGCTGTATAGATCGGTAGAAGAGGTGGCGAAGTGCTGGAAACCAAGGCCGAATTCAACGAGCGTGCAAAGCGGCGTTATCCGATCGAGCAATCGCTGCGCTACAGGGTGTTGTACGGCAAAGGCATCAGACAGAATGGGGAAGGCCGCACAGTAGACATGTCCAGCAAAGAAGTCACTTTCACAACTGCGAGCGAGCTGCCGGAAGGTGGCGCGGTGGAGTTGACCGTCGAGTGGCCGGCATTGCTCCATGATTCGGTCCGGATGAAGCTCATGCTTTTCGGCGTTGTGATGCGCGGGGACCAACGCGCAACCTCCGTGGCGATCAACAGGCACGAGTTTCGCACCCAACGCGCCGTCAAACCCGTATAGGCTGCGAGGAACGCGCCTCGCCCCCTTCCCCCGAAGTCCGGCGACTCGGTCTACGATGCGATCCTTTGAAGCGAGCGCGACGGGCCCGTTCGGCGACTTGCGCCGTCTATGGCGGACCTTCTCCTGGAACTGCTCGATCCCCCGCTCATCGAGCGGCGTCATCCAGCCGGTGTAGACGCTGACCGAAATGAAGTCCGCCAGATCCCTGCCGGTCCGCTTATAGCGGTAGTTGTTGACCACGCCCGCGGCCCGCTGGTGGTGGCTCGTAATGGTCGCCCTCGCATTCGGGACGGCGCCGTCGATACAGCGTGAGTGCCGTTTGGGGCCGCCTTCATTCTCTGCCGTTGCACGCTATTGCGCGCTGGAGAGCCGATTGTCTGTAAGTTATTGATTCTAAAGTGGCGGAGAGAGTGGGATTCGAACCCACGTTAGAGTTTCCCCTAAACACGCTTTCCAAGCGTGCGCCTTCAACCACTCGGCCATCTCTCCGGCGCGGGACAAGACGCCGCTTGCGGTTTCCTCAAGCGGCTTTGGAAGGCTTTTTTCAGCATAGCATGGGGCCGGGGCGGGGCCGGTGGCGTTGTAGCGCCGCCGGAGGGCTTTGGTTTCGCGCGGGCAACCGCTCTCTTAGCAGCCGTGAAGAAAACAGCCGGCAAGCCGGCTTGACAAGCGAAACCGCCTGTCCCGCCTTGGCGCCGAAGGAGTTGCAGATTGGTGGGACAGGCGGTTCCGCCTGGCGGCCGATTTTTTCACAGCTTCTTACATTCGCGGCTGGGGCGTACACCCCGCGCGGCAACCGCTCTCTTACCTTCGCGGCTCGGTCGCACCCCGCGGCAGTTGGCCGCCGCCCCAGTGGGCGCCGATGTGCTATATTCAACGTTCCACCAAGCCGCCGCAGAGCGGAGAATCGCACTACCCGCGAATCGAGGAAGTTGGGGCCATATGTGCGGCATTGCGGGATTTACGACGCTGAATCGAGGCGCCGACCGGGGCGTAGCGGGCCGCATCGCCGAAGCCTTGTATCATCGGGGACCGGATCAGCAGGGGATCTTCGAAGGCCGCGGAGCGACGTTGTGCGCCGTCCGGCTGAAGATCATAGATCTCGCCGGCGGCGACCAGCCGATCATCAGCGAGGATGGCGACACGGTCATCGCGTTCAACGGCGAAATCTACAACCATAGAGAAATCCGGACCGAGTTGGAAGGACTGGGGCACCGCTTCCGCTCCAATTGCGACACGGAGACGGTGCTGCGGGCGTTTCTCCAATGGGACACGCAATGCTTCTCGCGAATGCGGGGAATGTTCGCGGCGGCGCTCTGGAGCGAATCGCGCGGGCGCCTGGTGCTGGCGCGCGACCGGATGGGGATCAAGCCGCTCTACTATTGCGAGCGCGCAGGCGACCTGTACTTCGGCAGCGAGCTGAAAGCGATTCTGGAACATCCCGAGCTGTCCAGGCGCCTGGATACGGAGGCGCTCGATGCGTATCTTTCCGTAAACTACGTTCCCGGCCCGCGCACGCTGATCGAAGGCATAAGGAAAGTTCCGCCGGGGCATCTGCTGGAATGGCGGCGCGGGGAGGCGCGGCTCGAGGCTTGGTGGAAGTTTCCGGCGGCGGCGCCGCGGCGGCGCCCGCTCGAGGCGGCGAAGGAGGAACTGGACTGGCTGCTGAACGACTCGATTCGGGAGCAGATGGTTTCGGATGTCCCGCTGGGCGTGTGGGCATCGGGAGGCTTGGATTCGTCCACCGTGCTGCACTACGCGGCCGCGCACTGCTCCGGACGGCTGAAGACGTTTTCGGTTTCGTTCGCCGGGCGCAGCTTCGATGAGAGCCCGTATTTCCGCCAGGTGGCGCGGGTCTACGACACCGATCACCATGAGTTCGACCTGAATCCGGACGTCGAACTACGGAGCGCCATCCAGGATTTCGCATACTACTCGGACGAACCGAGCGCCGACGCGGGCGCGCTGCCGGTATGGTATCTCTCGCGCATGACCCGGCGGCACGTAACGGTGGCGCTTTCGGGGGAAGGCGCGGACGAGTTGTTCGGCGGGTACATAACCTACGTCGCGGACCGGCTGACGGGTCCGTTCCGGCTGACGCCATCCCCCGTGCGGCGGATGATGCTCCACGCTCTGGACCGGTATATGCCCGTCTCCGACGAGAAGATCAGCCTGGAGTACAAGCTGAAGCGCTGGATCGAAGGAAGCTGGCTGCACCCGGACGAGGCGCACTTTTTCTGGAATGGGACGTTTTCGCCGGAACAACTGAAGCAGATCCGGCCGGGAAGCGGCGGGAGCGGCCTGCGGGCGCTGGCGGCGCGGCTGGGCTCCGGGCCCGCGGGCGTAGAACGTTATCTCAGAACAGATCAGAATTACTATCTGCCGGATGACATTCTGTACAAGACAGACCGCATGAGCATGGCGCACTCGCTGGAGGTGAGGCCGCCCTTCCTGGACCACCGGATTGTGGAGTTCGCGGCTTCTCTGCCGGCGAATATGAAGATCCGGGGCTTCCGGCAGAAATACCTGCTCAGGGAACTGATGCGGGCGAAACTCCCGCGAGCGGTGCTGGACCGCAAGAAGACGGGTTTCGACATCCCCACGCACGAATGGTTTCGCGGGCCGCTGCGGGGGCTGCTGATGGACACCCTGACGCCCGATGCAGTGCGGGCCACGGGCATTTTCGACGCGCAGGCAATCGAATCCCTGGTACGCGATCATATGGAGAGGCGGGTCAATGCCGGGTATCACTTATGGGGTCTGCTGACGCTCTTCCTTTGGATGAGGAAGTGGAAGGTCGAGATCCTGCCTCCGGCCGAGGCGGCGAGGCGGACATCCGCGGGCGCGCTTACTGCCAGCTAATCGTCGCACTGGTGGCGGCAGCGATCTTCCTGGGCTGCATCGTCAGCCCGCCCTCGTTGATGGACGACGTAGACTCCGTGCAGGCGCAGATCGCGCGCAACATGCTGCAATCGGGCGACTGGGTCACGGCGCGGCTGGACGGGGTCGCCTACCTGGAGAAATCCCCTCTGAAGTACTGGGCGATGGCGGCGTCGTTCCGGGTTTTCGGCGTTCACGACTGGGCGGCGCGGATTCCACTCGCGCTGGCGGCGGTGGGGTTATGCTGGCTGACCGCGCGCTTCGGGGCGTGGGCGTTCGGGCCGCGGGCGGGGCTGTACTCCGGGCTCGCGCTGGCTACCAGCGTCGGGCTGTTCCTGTTTACGCGGATACTCATCCCGGACGCGATGCTCACGCTGGCGATCGCGGCGGCGCTGTGGAGCCTGTTGCGGGCAACGGACGAGAACGAGCCGCGACCGCGGATCTGGGCGCTGCTGATGTGGGCTTCGATGGGAACCGGATTGCTGCTCAAAGGGCTGATCGCGGCCCTGATCCCGATGGCAGCCGGACTTCTGTATCTGTTCTTCACGGGGCAGTTGCTCCGCCGCGGCACGTGGGCGAGGCTGCGGCCGATTTCCGGAGTGCTGGCGCTTCTCGCGATCGCAGCTCCGTGGCACATTCTCGCCACGCTGCGGAATCCGCCGTACCTGGATTTCACGATGCACAGCGAGAGGGGATCGTATCACGGGTTCTTCTGGTTCTATTTCATCAACGAGCACGTACTTCGATTTCTGAACCTGCGGTATCCGCGGGACTACAACACCGTGCCGCGCGTGTACTTCTGGTTTTTCCACTTACTCTGGCTGTTTCCGTGGAGTTTCTACCTGCCGGCAACGTTGAAGCTGAACTATCGGAAGCCGGACCGCGCGTCCCGAACGCGCCTCATGGCGGTGTGCTGGGGCGGCTTCGTACTGGCGTTTTTCACATTCTCGACCACTCAGGAATACTATTCGATGCCAGCCTACCCTGCCCTGGCTTTGCTGCTGGGATCGGCGATCGCCGCGGGCGGCCGGCTGCTGAAGTACGGGACGCGGGCGATCGCGGCGGTGACGGCGATCGCAGCCATCGCCGCGGCGGCGATTCTGTGGATGGTGCGGGGGATGGCGGCGCCGGGGGACATCTCGTCGGCGCTGAGCCAGAATCCCGATGTCTATACGCTTTCGCTGGGGCACATGACGGACTTGACCCTGGCGGCTTTCGCGTACTTGAAGCTGCCGCTGGCGATGGCGGGGGTGGCGTTCGCTATCGGCGCCGCGGGAGCGTGGAGATGGAAGACGGCGCGCGGACCCGTCCCGGCGCTGGCGCTCTCGGTAATGATGATATTGTTTTTCCACGCGGCGCGCGTAGCGATGGTTGCGTGGGACCCCTACCTGGCATCACGGCCTCTGGCGGAGGCTTTGCTTCACGCGCCGCCGGGGGAACTGATCGTGGACGACCAGTACTACACGTTTTCGTCGATCTTCTTTTACACGAACCGGCGCGCCCTGCTGCTGAATGGGCGCGTGAACAACCTTGTGTATGGGTCGTACGCTCCCGACGCTCCCAAGGACGTGTTCATCGACGACGCCGGCTTCCAGCAACGGTGGCGGACGCCGGAGCGGTACTACCTGGCCGCCGAGGGCGCCGCGGTCCCGCGACTGGAGAGCCTGGCAGGCAAGAACGCGCTCCATGTGGTGGCGGCGAGCGGCGGCAAATTTCTCTTCACCAATAATTAAAAAATATTTTCGCCATTGTTTTCAATGACTTGGGCCGGGCGTCTCAGGCGTCTGCGCGGCCTCGAATGGTACGTTGAAATTGGGATGAGGGTTGCGCGGCTCCGCAGTTTTGCGGGGCCGTTTTTTTTGAGCGCGGCCTCGCGGCTCTGCGAGGCCGCTCTTTTTTGGGCGAATTCAAAAGAGGAGCAGGGACCGAAATGAAACAGCAAGAAACAGCTCCCGAAGGTTGTGAGGGATGCAAGAAGTGGAAAGAAGCCAAGAAACGGGTACGGATCGCGAATCTGCTGGCGAATGCGACCGGCAGGCTGGCGAAAAAGATCGAGGACGACGACTGGAAACCGACGATGGCGGAGTATCTGAAGCTGCTGCAATTGGAGCAGGAGTACGAGGAGGAGAGTCCGAAGGAGATCAAGGTGACATGGGTGGAACCGACGCCGGCATCCTCGAACGAGGAATAATATACGATCCGCTGCCGTCACAGAAGGCGTTTCACGCCTCGGAAGCGCGGTTCAAGGGCTTCTCGGGGCCAATCGGATGCGGAAAGAGCCAGGCGCTGTGCCAGGAGGCCATCCGGCTGAGCTACGTGAACGCGGGGCGACCGGGCCTGTTGGGGGCGCCGACCTACCCGATGCTGCGAGACGCGACTCAAGCGACGCTGCTGGAGATCCTGGACTCCAACGGGATTCCGTACGAACACAACAAGGCCGAGAACACTCTGACCATGAGGGACTCGGGATCGAAGATCCTGTTCCGGCCGGTAGAGGAGTTCGAGCGGCTGCGCGGCACAAATTTGGCCTGGTTTGGCCTGGACGAGCTGACATATACGCAGGAAGCCGCCTGGCTGCGGCTGGAAGGACGGCTGCGCGACCCGAAGGCGCAGCACCTCTGCGGATTCGCGGTGTGGACGCCGAAGGGCTATGACTGGGTGTACCGGAGATTCCTGGCAAACGGGCGGAGCGCGTACGAGACGATTCTCGCGAAGCCGTACGAGAACCGGCATTTGTTGAAGAAGATCCCGGACTACTACGACCGGCTGAAGGCGAGTTACGACGAGACGTTCTTTCAGCAGGAAGTTCTGGGGGAATACCTCAGCATGGACGGCGCGCGGGCATATCACGCCTTCAGCCGCGAGGCGCACGTGACGTCCTTGAGCGCCGTTCCCGATCTGCAGCTGCGATGGGCTCTGGATTTCAACGTGGACCCGATGTCATCGGTGATCGTGCAGATCGTGAAGAGCAAGATCAGGGTGCTCGACGAAATCGTGATCCGGCACGGAACCACGCAGGAGGCTTGCGAGCAATTCCTCGAGCGGTTTGGAAAGCATCGCCCCGGAGTGGTGGTCTATGGAGACGCCTCGGGCCATCAGCAGCACACGACGGGAATGTCGGACTACGACGTGATCCGGGAGTACTTCCAGGTTCACGCGAACGTGCCGGTCCAATACCGCACGCCGCGAGTCAACCCCGGCGTGAGGGAGCGGTTGAATCTGATGAACGCCAAGCTGCGGTCGGCGCGGGGCGAGATCGGCATGCAAGTCGATCAGAAGTGCAGGGAGCTGATACAAGATTTCGAGCAGGTGTTATTCAAGGCGGACTCCTGGCAGATCGACAAGGACCGGGACCGCATGAGGACGCATTTATCGGATGCGTTGGGGTATCTGATCTGGCACGAGTGCAGACCGGAGCGGCCTATCGGCGAACAGCCGAGGCGGCTGCTTGGCTAAGCGGCTTTAGACCCTTTACAGGAAGCGCAGCCCCGAAGTTCAGGCGGAACGGTTGTAAGTAGAAGTGCGCGGCGGAGGAAGCGGTTATGGAAGGAGTTATGCAGAACATCAATCGGGAACATCCGGAGTACATCGCGCGCAAGGCGATGTGGAGACAGTACAAGGACCTGTACGCGGGCGGCGAGCGGCTGCGCGCAAACGCCGCGGAATACCTGGTGCGGCGGCACAAGGAGCCGGGCGAGGTCTACCAGGAGCGCCTGAACCGCGTATTCTACGAGAACTACATCGGATCGATCGTGGACTGGTACGCGGCCACGCTGATCCGCAGGGCGCCGGTAGTGCTGTTTGAAGGCAACGACGGAGCGGCGAGGAACTACTACAACCTGCTTTCCAGCAACTGCGATTTGAAGGGTACAAGCCTCAGCGAGTTCTTCCGGCAGCGGTTCGTGCAGGCGTTAGTGTGCGGCTGCAGCTACATCGTGGTGGACTTTCCGCGGGCGAACGGCGCCGCTCTGACCCGCGCGGAAGAAGACGCGACGGGACGCTCGCGCGCATATCTGATGGAGTACAGTCCCGAGGAAGTCATCAACTGGAACTACGACGACGCCGGGGGGCTGGAGTGGGCGGTTATTCGAACATCGTGCCTTCAGCAGTCGAAGGTCACGGACGCGAAATGGGAACGGGAGACGCGCTGGATCTACTACGATCGCGAGAACTATCAGATTTTCCGGAAAGCCGGGGAGGCAGGGCCGACGGAACTGATCGACGAAGGCCAGCACGGTCTGGCGGCAATGCGGCGGGTCCCGCTGTTTCGGATGCAGGTATCGGAGGGGCTGTGGCTGGTGAACAAGGCCGCGCTCCTGCAACTGGAACACTTCAACAAGTCCAACGCGCTCTCGTGGGCGCTGACGATGGGGCTGTTCGCGACTCCGGTGATTTACTCGGAGCGCGAGTGGAACCAAATTGTGGGCGAGTCCTACTACATCCAACTCGGGCCGCAAGACCGGTTCGGGTGGACGGAGCCGGAAGGCAAGGTTTATCAGATCGCGGCGGACAACCTGGTCCGGTTAAAGGACGAAATCTACCGCGTCTGTTACCTGATGAACCAGGCTGGGACGCCGAGCGCGGGCGACCTGCGCGTTTCCGGCATCAGCAAACAGCGGGACTTCAGCGTGACGCAGGAAGTGCTGCGCGCGTATGGAGATGCCGTGAAGGAAGCGCTGAAGCAAGTTCTGTGGGCGATCGTGACCGCCCGGCAGGATGGAATCACGATCGATGTTTCCGGGTTAGACGAGTTCGACATCGACGACTTTAGCGGCGAACTGGACGACGCCAAGAAACTGCTGGACCTGGGGATCGGCTCGGAGACATTGAAGAAGCAGGTTTTCAAGAACCTGGCATTCAAGTACCTGTGCGACGCGCGGCAGGAAGTCAAGAACCGGGTTGCGGAAGAAATCGACGGGATGAGCTACACGAGTTAGAAGACCAAGAACCAAGAACAGGAGGCTTATGGAAGGAATCGACGTTCAGACGATCGTCAGGCAGGCGATTCAGGAGTTCGTCAGCAGCGAGCAGTCCAAGAGCGAACCGGCTTACAAAGCGGAGCTCGAGGATGAGCGCAAGCGACGGGAGCAACTGGAGCGCAGGCTGAACGAACTAGTGGCGGAGAACAAACGCAGCCGGCAGATTGCGGAAGAAGCGGAGCGGAGTTCGGCGGTCCGGGCCGCGCTACAACGGCTGGGAGTGGCCAAAATCGACCTTGCGTTCAAAGCGGTGAAGGACGAGATCGCGCGGACGGAAGACGGGCGGCTGGTGGCTCGCGGGGACAACGGTCAGATGCCCTTGAAGGACTATCTGACGGTTTTCGTCAACGAGAATCCGGAATTCCTGCCGGCCCGGATCGCGGGAGGGACCGGCATGACGGCGACCCTCAAGGCGCCTGCGGAGGGCAGAGAGACGGTAAGTATCGAGCAAATCCGGCCAGGCATGAGCGCGGAAGAGATGCGGCGGGTACGAGAGGAAATCGTGCGCGTGGCGTCGCAGACCCTGCGGGGGCTGTAGAGAAGCAACACGGGCGGGCCAGGCGCCTGTCCAACAAACAAAAGTCAAGGAGAAAGAATGGCAGCAATAACCTCAACAAACGTCGCGAACGCGATCGTGAAGCTGGTGGCGGCGGACGCTTTGCCGGTGCTGGTGGGGAACCTCGTGATGGGGAACCTCGTAAATCGCGACTACGAACCGGTGCTGGCGCATGCCGGCGATACGGTCAACGTGCCGATTCCGCCGACCATGGTGGCGAACAACATCCTGGAAGGCGGGACGGTGCAAACGCAAAACCCGAGTCTGGGGAACGCGCAGATCGTGCTCAACACGCACGCGGAAGCGACGTTCCAGATCCCGGACGTGACCAAAGTGCTGGCCGTGCCGGACCTGCTGAAGATGTACATGCAGCCGTCGGTCGCGGCGATCGCGCAGAAGATCGAGACCGATCTGCTGAACCTGTACGCCGGCTACACGGCCAACACCCCGGTGGGCACGCCGGGCACGCCGATCACGGAAGCCGTGATCGACGCCGCGGAAACAGCCCTGTTCCTGGCGAAGATCCCTCCCAGCGAGCAGAAGTTCATCGTGGTGGACGCCGCCACGTATTCGGCCTGGCGGCAGATTCCGCGGTTCAGCGAGTTCCAGACCGCTGGCGACGCCGGCCTGCGCGCGATCATCGACGGCACAGTGGGGAAGGTCAAGGACTTCTTCGTGTTCCGCTCGCAGTTCGTGCAGAAGACGGGCGCCAGCCCGGTGACGACCCACAACCTGGCGTTCACGAAGGACGCCATGGGCCTGGTGATCCGGCGCCTGCCGCAGCCTCTGCCCGGGACCGGCGCCATCGCGGAGTACGCCGAACTGGGCAACTTCGGAATGCGCGTGGTGATGAGTTACCAGCCGAACACGCTGGCGCAGCAGTTCACGGTCGACGTGCTGTATGGCTGCGGCGTGCTGCGGAACGCCTCGGGCGTGCAGGTGAACACGTAGAGGGCGCATTGCAATCCGGCAGGCCGGGGCAAACAGGGCAGCCGGCCTGCCCTATCAAAGGAGAACAAGATGGATCTGACAATCTATTACCAGAAGATTAGAGCTGTGGAAGCGACGATCGCGGACGCTTATCCCGTGGTAGTGAGTATGGCGACGGCCGATGGCGGCAAGGAGGGAGTCGCGACGGAGGTCACGCGCGGAATCGCCGCGAAGATGATCGTTGAAGGGGAGGCGCGCATGGCAGCGAGCGAGGAGGCGGAAGCGTTCCACGCATCGCAGGCTGAAGCGAAGCGGATCGCCGACCAGATGGCCCAGGCGTCGAAGGTGCAGTTGTCGGTGCTGACGACGGCCGAGCTCAACAAATTGAGGGAGGTCGCGGACTCCCTGAAGGACACGGCGTAACGACATGGCTCTGTTCACGGACGGTCCCGTATCGACTATCGACGATCTTTCGGCCCAGGACTCCCAACTTGCGGACGTGGCCAACGCCGAAAACATCGATGTCACGCGGAAGCTGGCTCTGGCGCAGGAACAAGTCGCGTTGGAGCTCGGCGCGCTGCTGACTAGAATGAGCTTTGCGGACCAACCGTTTTGGCTGTCCCCGCAGCCGAATGTCAGCAACGTGGTGGCGACGCCGGCGCTCAGGCTCTGGCATACCTATCGCGCCCTGGAGATGGTTTACGCCGACGCATACAACAGCCAGTTAAACGACCGGTATGCGGGCAAGCGCGACCAGTTCGATTCCATGGCGAGCTGGGCCTACGAGAAACTGGTTCAGATTGGAGTCGGAGTGGTCTTCGATCCCGTCGCCAGAGCCGTCACGCCAAACGTGACGGCCGCGCCCGGGGCGCCCGCTCCTCTTCCATCGGCAACCTACTACGCGACCGTGGCGTGGACCAACAAGGCCGGCGAGGAGGGCGCGAGCGCCTCGCCGGCCACCATCACGACGGCCGGCGGCACACTGCTGGTTCAGCCCGCGAATCCACCGAAAAACGCGGCGGGGTGGAACGTGTACGTTGGCGGCGGCCCCGATTCAATGTTCCGACAGAACGGAACGCCAATCGGAACCGCACAGACCTGGACCCAGCCTGGGTCCCTGGCGACAACCGGGCAGTTAGCCGGCCAGGGGCAAACTCCCAACTACCTAAAACCGGTTCCAAGAGTAATTCAGAGGGGCTAATGACGGCAAAACTAGGAAGCGCCATCAGCGACAAGATAATCCAGCTAATTGCCGCGCCAGCGGGCGTCAATTCCAGCCTGGCAGCGCTTTCGGCGGCGGACAGCGCGCCGGCGGCGGCGCTGGACATGGCCCGGGTTTGCGCACAAAACGTCGCCGCGGATTTGATGGAGCGCAGCGGCGCCGTGAACTATCCGGCGGTCAACGTGTATTGCGAAAAGATCGTGAACGCTCTGACCGAGAAGTCCAGGAGCTTCTCCGGCTCGGCCCGGATGACCGTCGAGGTGCGGCACTCGCAAGACCGGCTCGATGGACTTCAGGACACCCTGGAGCTCTATGTGGACGCGGTGACGCAGACGCTGAGCGCGAGCCGCGGCGATTGGGGCGACGGCATGTTTTACGGCGGCGGATACGAGGTATCGTTCGCCGCCGTAAAGCATGGCGGCAGGAATTTCATCCAGACGGCGAAGGTCGCCTTCGAGATAGGAGTGAGCAGAAATTAACATGTCCTCGTATATTTCGTCTAACGCAAACCGATTCTACACGGCATTGGAAGACGCTTTCGGCAACGTGGAGGCGATCACCTCGGCGAACCGTATTCCTGCCTTGAAGCTGGCGGTCCAGCAGCAACTCGAAGTTACAACGCGAAAGGACAAGACAGGCAGCCGGACGTTTCCGGGTCTGCCGGTTGGCGGCCGGCGCCGGACCAGCTTCGAACTGCGCACTTACCTGACAAGCTGGCAACAGCCGACGGCGGCGCCGTCCAACGCCCCCTCGCCGAATGCGCCCTCGCCCAACTCTCCGGGGGGTCCGGGATACGGACCGCTCTTTCAGGCGGCGCTGGGCGGGACGCCGCTCGGGTTCGCGGGCGGGACGGTGGCTTCCAGTACCACGGCCGGGAGGCTGGCCTTCCAGGCGCCGCATGGTCTCGCGGCGGGGCAGGCGGTCTCGTGCGGGGGCGAAATCCGGTTCGCGGCGGCGATCGTCGATGCGCAAACGGTACAGTTGAACGCGCCGTTCGCGGTTCAACCTGCCGCCGGCGGCGCCGTGGCGGCGACGGTCACCTACGTTCCCGCAACGGAACTGCCCAGCGCGAGCATTTTCGACTACTGGACGCCGGCGACAGCGGCGCAGCGTCTGCTCTGCGGGGCGGCCGTCGACAAGATGGACATCCTGCTCAACGGGGATTACCACGAGTTTCACTTCAGCGGGCTGGCGCAGGACTTGCTGGATAACAGCAGCTTCAGCAGCGGGGCCGGGGCATTGCAGAGCTTCCCTTCGGAACCGGCGCTCGACGCGTTCGACTACTCGATCGTGCCGGGACAGATGGGCCAGGCGTGGCTGGGCGCGTCGCCCTCGCAGTTCTTCACGATCACAAGCGCGACGGTGACGCTTAAGAACGGCCTGGCTGCGCGGTCGAGGGAATTCGGGACCAACCTGCCCAGGGCTATCGCGCCCGGCCAGCGCAGCGTGACCGCGGCCTTTGAACTCTACAGCCTGGACGACGGCGCCACAAGCGCGCTCTACCAAGCGGCCCGGCAACAATCGCCCATCAGCGTGATGTTCCAGTTGGGCGAAGCCCAGGGACAGGTGATGGGCGTCAACCTGAACAGCGTGATCCCTGAAGTGCCGGAGTTCAACGACGGCGAAAACCGGTTGCAGTGGAAGTTCCGGGGATCGCGGGCTCAGGGAACGGTGGACGACGAGATCACGGTAGCGTTCGGGTGAAGAAGAAGCTGTCGGCTATCAGCCATCGGCTTTCAGCCAGTACCAAGACGGCGTGATTTCTCTTCCGGCGGTCGGAAGCACGTGGCGCGAGGGCGAGGCATGCCTCGCCCCTATAAGAGCGCTGAATGCTCATTGAGGTTCTCATGACTTACGAAAGCGTGAAGGTAGTGGAATCGGCGATTGCGCCGGGGGTACGTTACACGGTGGCGAAGATGTCGTTCGCGCGGCGCGTGGAACTGATGCGCACGGTGCGCGAATTGGCCCGGCGGATGGAATTTCTGGAGGCGGGCGCCAGCGCCGGGGACAAGATGGATGCGGCGCTGCTCCAGGCCGAGATCGACCGGCTCTACTTGACGTGGGGCTTGCGAGAGGTATCGGGGCTCGAGGTAGACGGATCCGGCGCGACCGCGGATTCGCTCGCGGAGGCGGGGCCGGAGGATCTCTTTAGAGAAGCGCTGGCCGCGGTGCGGGCGGAGATGGGGTTGAGCGAGGCAGAACGAAAAAACTGATTGTCGCCTTCCATTTTCAGTTCTCCAACCAGGCCGGTTGGAAGTGCGACGCCTGCCGGAGATCCGGTCTGGAGCACAAGCGGCGGTGCGGATGGCTGGCGCGGGGCGAGGAGACGAGCGCGCCGCTGGTGTGGGCACGGAAGGGCGTCTGGCTCAGCACGTGTCCAAAGTCCTGCATCACAGTGGAGAGCCAGGCGCTGGTGGAGGAGTTCTTCGTCCGGCGGCGCCTTGGAGGGACGAGCTTTTCGGATCTGAGCGCGCGTCAAGTAGAGGCGTTCGCGATCCTGGAAAGCGAGCTCGCTACGGAGATAAACGATGGCCAGAACCACGCAAGAGGAGTTGCTCGATAGTTTCACGGCGATCGCAGGGCGCGAAGCGCCGGACCCGGGAGCCGCCCTGGCGGCGACGCGGGACCTGGCGACCGCCCTGGAAGACGCCGCGCCGCAGGCTGGCAGCGCAGGCGAGGCCGTGGCATCCCCGGTGGCGCAGGCCCTGATTGAGAGCACTATTGCATCGTTAACGGGGAACACTGGATCGGCGGCCAGTTCGAGCTCGGCCGGCAGCGGCGGCGGAGTCACGGCGTTTTCGGTGGCGAAGACTGTTCTGGAGAGCGGCTTCGGTCTGATTCCGCTGATCGGAGGGCTGATCGGGCTATTCAGCGGCGGGGATTCCAGCGCTCCGCCGACGCTGGTCAAGTACGCCATGCCGCCGGCGCTCGACTTCCAGGCCGCCGAGACGGGAGTAGGATTGACCAGCGCCGGTTACGACCAGATGGGAGCGCCAAGGGCGCTTGGCGGCGGGACCGAGAGGCAATCGTCAACCCCAACGGGAGACTACGCCGGCGGACCGGGCGAGTCGCCGGCGCAGATTGCGGCGAGCACGCAGGCAATGGACGCGCGATGGTTCATGGACCATAGCGCGGACATCGCGGCCGCGGTACGGAACGCGATGCTCAATCTCAACTCGATAAATGACGTGGTAAACGACCTATAGCCATGGCAACCTTCCCAACATTGAAGACCAGCGCCGTAATTCAGTATCCGGCGACGCGGCAGGCGCGCTATCAGAACCAGGCCCTGCGCTTTTTGGACGGGACGGAACAGCGCTACCGCGATTGCGCCGGTCCGCTGCTGCGATGGGAAATACCGCTCAGCCAATTGGATGAAGGCGAGGTGGCGGCGATCGAGGAGTTCTTCGCCGCGAACCAAGGGGCGTTTGGAAGCTTTGCATTCACCGATCCCTGGGACGGAACGGTGCACCCAAACTGCAGCCTGGACACGGACGAATTGCAGACGACGACCACAGCGGAAATGGACTGCGCCACAGTGCTGACCGTGGTCGAGAACCGAGGGTAAACATGCTGGTGTATCCACAACTCGGAACGGGAGCGCTGAGTCAGTTTCCGATTCGAAAGCAGCGGCGCGCGCGCACGGTAGTGAACGCCGCGTTGGATGGGAGTTCGATCAAGCTGGCGGACGCCGCGGGGGAGACCACGGAGTGGGCGCTGAGCTACGCGGGCCTGTCAGACGCGGAAATCGGCGCGCTGGAGCAGTTCTTCGCGTCCGCGGAAGGGACGCTGAACGGATTCACGTTCCTCGATCCGGCGGCGAACCTGCTGGGCTGGAGCGGGGCGCCGGGCGAGGCGGTTTGGAAGCGGGATCCCCAGCTTTCGCTCACGGGCGGAATACAGGACCCGGCCGGCGGATCGGCGGCGTGGCGTCTGACGAATGCCGGCGCGGCGCCGCAGGCGATCTCGCAGACTCTGGCCGCGCCGGGGGGATACGTGTACTGCCTGAGCGCTTACGTGCGCGCGCCGGCGGCTTCCACGGCCACGATGCTGCTGGGAAGCAGCCGGGGAAGCCGCGCGATTCAAACGCAGTGGAGCCGGATCGTGTTTTCGGCGGCCGGAGACGCAGCGACGGCCGAAGTTCTTTTCGGACTCGAAATCCCGGCCGGCGGCGAGGTGGACGTATTCGGGATACAAGCCGAGCCGCAAGCGGGAGCGTCCGCATACAAAGTGAGCACATCCGGCGGAGTCTACGAAGGCGCGCGGCTCCGGGACGACGAACTCGCGGTCACGGCCACGGGCGTGAACCGCCATTCCTGCACGGTGAATATCACACATGTCAACCATCTTTGATCTGACGCAGCAGACGGTCACGGATACGCCGCTTCTGCTATTCGATTGCGCGCTGCCGGACGGGCGGACGGAAAGGTGGAGCACGCACGGAGTAACGGTGAATGGCGGCGCTTACGCGGCGCGGGTCCTGCAACACAGCGCGTTCGAGATGCAGACCGCCTCGGCGCAAGGCGTGGACGGCATCTCGCAGATTTCCATCGTGCTGGCGAACGCCGATTCGCATTTTTCGGAAATCGAGCGCTCAACCGGCTGGAAGGGCGCACGGTTGACGGTGAGCTTTCTGTTTTACGACCTGCGGAATCGGGTTCCGGCCAGCGATATCGCAGTGCTGTTTCAGGGAATCTGCAATCCGCCGGACGAGATTCTGGAAGCGACGTTCCGGATGACGGCGACCAACCGGATGAGCTTGCAGCGGGTACTGCTCCCGCAAGTGCGAATCCAGCGAACATGCCCGTGGGATTTCCCCGCGACCGCGGACCAGCGCGCGGAGGCGATCGACGGAGGAAGCAACGGGAAATACTCGCGGTACTACCGCTGCGGGTACTCGGCGGGGATTGCGGGCGGCGCGGGAAACCTCAACGGAAGCGAGCCGTACACAAGCTGCGGATACACGCGGAGCGATTGCCAGGCGCGGGGCATGTTCGCGAACTTCGGCGGCATCGAATTCGTGCCGCCGGCCATCATGGTGCGGCCCTCGGGGGGGAACTGGCAGACGTCGGCGGTGAGCGTGAACGCGGCGCTGTACAACGATTTTGTGCCCATGGTCTACGGGACGGCGTGGTACGCGCCGCCGATCGTGTTCGCGCGCAACGACGGCAACCTGACGAGGATGGAAGTCCTGTTGGGGATCGGCGAAATGCAGAATGTGCTGGCCGTTCTGGTCAACGACGTGGAGATTCCGCAGGGCGTGGCGGGAACTCACATGACGGGAACCGGGTGGTACAACATCCCGACCCTCGGAACACGCACCGGGGCGTGCGACGGCAACTTCCTGGACGGAAACGGGCAGCCGGCGGGCGACCCTTACGGAAGCATGGCGTATCTCTCGGTGGTGGTTCCAAACCAATTGAACAACGGGACGACGCTTCCCAGGGTCATGGTGCTGGCGCAGGGGCTGAAGACTCCAATCTACGACGCGAATGGCGCGCAGACGGGCGAGCAATTCAGCAACAACCCGGCCTGGATTCTGCTGGACATGCTGCGGCGAGTCGGGTGGAGCGCGGCCGAGATCGACATTCCGAGCTTCGCGGCCGCGGCGGCATACTGCGACGAGGGGATCGACGCGCTGGATATCTACGGCAATGCCATCTCGCTCGCCAGGTTCCAGTGCAACCTGGCGCTCAAGACCAGGAAGAGCGCCGGCGACGTGACCCGCGGGGTCCGGATCGCCGCGCGACTGTTGCTGACCTACGGCAGCAACGGGCTCTTGCAGCTTCGCGTGGAGAACGCAATCGCCAACGAGCAGCCCGCGAAACCCCAGTGGTCGAACAGCGCCGAATCTCTCAACGGCGGTTGGCCGGGTTACGAATTCGGAGACGGCAGCAACGGTTTCACCGGAATCCTGCGGCTTCCCAGTGGAGCGCCGAGCGTGCGCGTGTATTCCCGCAGCATGGCGGACACCCCGAACAGTCTCAGCGTGGAGTTCCAGGACGCGCTGAACGATTACCAGCAGGACGGCTTCTCGGTGGTCGATCCGGACGATGTGGCGCTGTGCGGGCAGGAGATTTCGGCGGGTTTGAACGCGATCGGGCTTCCGAATTACGACCAGGCGGGCCGGATCCTAAAGCTGAACCTGGACAAATCGGTGCGCGGCAATGCGTACATCGAGTTCCAGACCAGCGTGCGATCGTTCGGCGTTCGCCCAGGCGACCTGATCGCCGTCACCTACCTCAAAGAAGGATTCATTCGCCAGCCGTTCCGGATTTTGAAGATCGCTCCGGGACTCAATCACCGCGTGACGACGATTACAGCGCAGATTCACGACGACGCGTGGTACGCCGACAGCAATGGGCAGGCCACTTCGGCGGCGGGAGGGCGGCGGCAGAGCGATGCCGGCGTGGGCGTGCCGCGTCCGCTGCTGGGCAGCGTTGTGGACAATAACGGAGACGTGCAATTCGGGGTAATGGAGGCCTGCGACACCAGCAGCGATGGCTCGGTCGAAACAAGCGTCACCGTGAGCTACATTCCCGCGCCCAGTTGCGCGGCGGCTGGCCCGGACATCCCCCTTGTGAGCTTGGCGGCGGAAGTGGCGGCGGGCGGAACCCTCGCAAGCGGCCAGGTTCTGTACTACGCGGTTTCGGCGCGGGACTCGGCCGGGAACGAGAGCGCGCCGTCTTTTCTGGTGACGGCCGCGATCGCCAACAGTGGAAGCGCGGTTACGCTGTCCGGGCTGAGTTTCTCGCCGAATACGGCGGCTTTCCACGTCTATCGCGGCAACGCGCCGGGGAGACTGTTCCGGATCGCGAGCAACCAGCAAACCGCGGGCCAGTTCACCGATTCCGGTCTTCCGCCGCAGATTATCGCGCCGCCCGACCCCAACTTCGACCATGCGAATTTCTATTGGCGCATGGAACTCCTGCCGGAGACGGCGGCGACGCTGCGCTCGGTCAACACGGCGGGCAACGCCTCGCTTAACGTGAAGGTCAACGCATTCGCCGGGATGACGGCGCGGATCACGCGCGGGCGCGGGGCCGGACAGGAACGCACGATCGCATCGAATACGCACACCACGCTGACCGTATCGCCGGCCTGGGCGGTGGAACCGGATGCCACCAGCTACTTAGTGGTGGCGGAGACCGGCTGGAAACCCGGCGCGACGACGACGAGCGCGACGGCGCAGTTCACGATTGCGAACCGGTCCGGGGAGGTGGCGCACATCACCGGGCGCGCCGCAAACGTCAACAATGTGGAGTGCGATCCGGAGATCTCGACCGTGACGCGATGGCAGATTGGCGGAGCGGGCGTGGCGGACGCGGCCGTTCCACCGCAGCCGCTTTTCGGGCTGGGGCCCGGCGCTCAGGGCGGGACGGTGGAGTTGAGCGGCGTTTCATTCCCGGACCTGGCGAACACGCGCTCGATATCCTCGGCTACGCTGACGATGTATTACTGGAACGAACTGGCAGGCACGCCGGGGATCACGCTCGCCAGCGCGGCGGGAGCGCCGGACACCATGCTCAACCTTAGCCAGCCGGGACCGGGACTGCCGGGGAGCTATCTCCAAATCGACGGCGAAGTAATCCGCGTGGAAGCGTCGCTCAACGGCGGCGCCACTTACCGGGTGACGCGAGGATGCCACGGGAGCCAGGCGGCGCCGCACACGGCGGGGCAGGCGCCGGTGTACCATCTTGCGAGCAAGAGCGCGATCGCGGCGTTCCCACCCGAGTTCTTCGGGAGCCCGTACAGCGGGAGCTGGACTTACCCTGTGATCCTGCCGGACGTGCGGGTGGTAAGCGCCGAGCTATTCGCGACCAACAACAAAGGAAACAGCCCGACTGGCAGCATCGCTCTGACCCACACCACCGACTTGGGACTGCGCACGACCTCCGGCGGGCAGTATACGATTCAAGTGGACGGCTTTCTGGCGGTGGACCAATACGCGGCTCCGGCCCTGGTCATGGAGGCCTCGCACGCAGTTCGCGAGATTTACGCCGTGTTGGGCAAAGCGGCCGACGCGCAGGTGCGACTGCAGTTGAACGTCAACGGGAGTCCGTACTGTTCACTGGCCTTCAATCCCTCGAATTCGGTCTCCAACAGCGTGCCGGGCAATACGGTGGCTCCGCTGGCGGCCGGCTCGCAGGTCACTCTATCGATTCTCACGGTGGGGCAGGCGTATCCGGGCGCCGACTTGACCGTGCTGATCCGGCTCTGAATCCGAAATGGCGGAACAACTCACCAAGCTGCGGCCCGACCGGGACCTGCAATGCTACTTCCAGCAACCAAGCGCAGCCGCGGCCTTGAGCGAAACCAGCGCAACCGGGTTCACGGTGTCCGGGTCCTTTCGCCAGCAGTTCGATTGGGCGGTAGTCGAGTGGGCCCGCGACGACGTCTTCGAGCATCCGGCGCTGCGCTGCCTGCCGGACGGCGACCTCAGCGGGCTGCATCTTTCCTACGACGAGCAACGCCAGAACTGCATGGCGATGGACTCCACGCTGTGGCCGACGGTAGACTGGCCATACCTCCGGATCTGGGCGACAGGCTCGGACGGCGTCGAACGGGAGTACAAGGTTCCGCTCAAGACCTACGCGACACCCGCGGCGGGGAGTTTTGCGCCGGCGCAGGCGGTGTTCGAACTCACGGGCGCGGTGAGCGCCTCCGATAACGTGGAGCTGGCCTGGGCGGCGGCGGACGCGGTAGACCCATCGAGCCAGCACGCCACCCACCAGATGTACTACAACGACACGCTGGAAGGCGTGGCTGCGCTCTTGGCGAATGCGATCGCTGCGAACACCGCCGCGACGGGCATGACGGCAACGGCCGCGGGCGCGCAGATCACGCTGCAGTCCCAGGGCGCGGCGGGGGCCAACGGAAACCGGGTCGGCGTCTACGGCAACGTGAGCGGCGCACAGACCGAGATCTGGCAGCCGGCGTGGCAGACCATGAGCGGTGGGACTTCGCCGGCGAAGTGGCACGTCGATCTGGACTTCAGTAATCTCCAGGGTTACCAGGGGCCGGATTTCACTACGCTTGTCCACGTGCCGGCGAGCGCCGTCCGCCGGATGCGGTGGACGTGGGCGCCGGACCAAAAGCAGGGCGCCTTCGCGCGGACCGAATTCCAGGTGACTGTTTCGAACTGGACGGTCGCCGGAACGAATCTCGGGCAACAAGTCGCCGGGCCGGGAAGCTGGCGCGCCGAAGACGGGTCCGACCTGGTCGTCTGGTCGGGCGCCTGGGACAATTGCGCCATCGGCAACTACTCCGGCGGCTCGATTCGATCCACGGAGACGCCCGGATCGTCCGTCTCGTACACCTACGCGGCAACCGGCAGCCACACGCTGTACCTGGGGACGCGCATGTTCCGTAACGACACGGCGGCCGGCGCGCAGATCTCCATCACGATCGACGGCGCGGCGCGCACCGAGAGCCTGGCGTTCGCCGGCGCCGAGGATTTCCTGGTCCGGATCAAGGTGGCAGACCTCAACGCGGGGCAGCACGCCGTGACGGCGGCGCACGCCGGGAGCGGAGTCTTCTATTTCGACTTCTTCGAGATCGCATTCCCAGCGGCCGAACTGCCCTCGTTCGCTCAAACCCCGGGCACGACGCTGGCAACCGACTGGGATACCTATCATTCCATCTGCCTTGCTCCGGAGCGCACTGCGTGGCTGATCGACAAGCTCGGTTTCGGTGGACGGGCGAACCACTATGCCGGCGCGATGTGGTTCTACGAACTGACGCGGCCGGGGCACCACTACGCTTCGGCGACCGTGACGTTCGCGGGCGCGCCGGATTTCGGCCTGTATACAACTGTCAACGTCGGCGGAGCGGGGTTCCGGCACATGAGTTTCATTGCGGACACGGCGGCGAGCGTGGCCAAGGCGCTGGAGCTCTCGATCAACGCCGGGGCCACCGCGGTTTGGGCAAGCGCGGCAGGGAGCGCGCTGACCATCTGGTCGCGCACGATGGGGGCGGCCGGAAACGGGATGACGATCGCCGCGGACACGGGCGGCAGCCAGCACTTGACGGCGCAGGCGAGCGGGCCGCTGGCCGGGGGCGTGGACGGCGACCTCACGACGATGCCGTGGGCGCAGGGCTGGCGCACCGACCTGACATCGTCCCCACGCATCAACCGGGCGGCGCGAGACTGGCACGCCAGCTACTTCGCCGCGCTCAAAGGTTACGGCATCGACGCCGCGGCGGCGTTTTCCATGGAGCTTCAGCACGGCGATCCGCAACCGGCGACGGGGATTGCGCAGCGGTATCCCGACGGCAGTCCCGCGCTGCTCAATACGCCGGCCCTTCAGACGAACTTCTCGCCGGTTAGCACCGCGTTCTGGCAGCAGGTTTACCGCGATATGGCGGACATCATGAGCGCGGCCGGCCTAGTCCCGTATCTGCAGTTCGGGGAAGTCGAGTGGTGGTTCAACGCGGCGTCCTCGGGCATGCCGTTCTATGACGCCTACACCGAGAGCGCGTTTCAGACGGCCAAGGGACGGCCGCTGGGGATCATCCCGAGCCAAAATGCGTCCCCGAGCGACTTCCCCGACGAATGCGCTTTCCTGCCAACCCTGATTGGCGAATTCACAAATGCGGTCATGGCTTTCGTGCGGACGACGTATCCGAACGCCCGCTTCGAATCGCTCTACCCCGTGGACGCCAACGACACGCCGTTGAACAAGATCGTCAATTATCCGGCGGCGTACTGGACCCCCGCGACTCTGAACTGCCTGAAAACCGAGAACTTCATCTACACCGGCGGCCGCGATTTGGACAAAGCGCGCGAATCGATCGAGTTGCCGGCGCAGCTCGGGTTCCCGCAATCGCAGAGCAGCCACCTGGTGGGAATCGGCGATTGCACCACGCCTTGGCTGAAAGAAAGGAGACTGGCGCTGGAGAATGGGGTAGAGTCGGTGGTGCTGTTCGCGCTCGATCAGTTCTGTCTGATTGGGTACCCGGCGCCGCTGGCCAGGAGCTCGCGGCGGTCGGGGAAGATGGGGTAGGGCTGGTACCGTTCCTCTCGCGGGCTGGCCGGCCACGGGCTCAGCCGGTCATGGCGGCGGGGTCGGTGGTGGGGAGTTCCAGCCAGCCTTGCTGGGGGACGGCGTCCACGGGGAGACCGGACTGCCAGAGGGAGAACTGGAAGCGGAGGCCGGCGCCTGGGGCGATGGCCAAAGCGGCGAGCGGGACGCGCGCCTCGAGGATGCGCGCGAAGGCGCATTCCACGGGGTTGGGGGCGGCCGGCGGGGCGGCGGCCAGCCTGGCTTCGGAAGTCAGGACGGCGCCGTTGGCCAGCGTGATGTTCGCGTAGCTCGGGCCGGCGCCTTCCAGCGATTGGATGGTCAGCCGCACCTCGGTGGCCGATAGTCCGGCTTGGGAGCCGGGGTGAAAATCCACGCGGAGATAGAGATTGGCGCCGTCGCTGCCGAAGTACGCCTCCTTCACCAGGGATTTCTTGCCGTGCATGGATCCCGAGCGCTGGTCCACGCGATAGGTTCCGGCGCCGATCCATTCAAAGTAGGAGGTCACGCGGCCGTCGATGACGGGAGTAATGGGACCGGAGGGCGGGATACGCAATTCGGGCGCGGCGGAGCGCAGAATCGGCCGCGAGAGTTCCTCCGGCGGGACCAAGTCCAGGAAGCGATAAACGTTGGCCAGGTGGCTGCGATAGAGCTGGTCGAATTCCTCGCGGTTGACCGATTCGTGCTCCGGCCCGTACCACCAGCACCAGTCGCTGCCTTCGGCGATCATCAATTCCTCGAGGGCCAGACGGCGCCGCTCCGGGGAGACGCCGGTGGCGGAATCGAAGGTCTGGCGCGCGCGCAGGAGTTGGGTCCAGGCTTGGTTGTCCTCCCCGGCGCCGATCCACACGTCGAAGTTGGCGTCAATCCACGATCCTGGAAAGATGCCGTCGAGCGGCGAGGCCGGCAGCAGCTTCAGAGCCTCGCTAACCGTGACCGCGCGCATGCCCGCGCCGGCGGAGATGCGGCGGTAAAGCTCGCGGAGGAAGGGGCGCCCGTTTTGGAGGTAGTATTCCCAGGCGTTCTCGCCGTCGAGGACGATGGGCACGAAAGCGTCGCGCCCTCCCGCGAGGATGCCGGCGCAATTGGCGCGGATGCGGTCGAGAAAATCGGCGGCGGCGGGGCCGCTGTCCATCTTGGAATAGACGAAACCGATGAGGTCGCTGAGGAAGTGGTCGCGAAAGACGACGGCCAACGAACGGCCGCTTTGCCACCACCGGTAAGTCCGGTAGAGGCCATCGACGCCCACGGCGCGGCCCAGAGTCCGGTTGAGCACGCCGCTGTCGGTGGCGGCCCACTCGAAGCCCAGGTCCGCGGCGATGGCGAAGACTTCGTCGGAGACCGAGCCCTCCGAAGGCCATAGTCCGACGGGAGGGGCTCCGAACGTCCGGGCAATGGCGTCACGCGACAGGACGAGCTGGCGGCGGGCATCGTCGGGGTAGCGAAAGCGCGGCGGTAGCGTCACGCCGGGGTGGGAGACGGCGGCAATGTCGGAATCGCAGAGCAGCGGCAGGATGGGATGGTAGTACGGGGTGGTGGAGATCTCGATCTGGCCCGCGGCCGCCAGCTTGCGGTATTCGGGGAGCACCTGGGAGACGATCTCGCGCTGCTTTTCGCCCATGCGGCGCTGGTCCGCGAGAGTGAAATCGCGGCCGCGCGCGATCCAGCCGCGCACCTCCGGATCCCCGGCCTGAAACTCCTCGTCGAACCAGGCGAGCTGCGACCACATTTGGAGATCGCGGATTTCCTGGGCGTCGAAGTGGCGCGCGGAGGCGGAGTGCTTTTGCGCCTGCCAGGCGTCGAACAGCTCGCCGTAGCGCGGGTAGCGGTAGATCATGCGCCGCGGATCCGAGTAGAAGGAATGGCGCATCAGGAAAGCTCGCTCCTCGCCGGAGAGCTGCTCGGCGGGCTTGAGCGCGAGGGCGAGAAAGGGATCGGCCGCCTCGCCCGAGGCGTATTCGGCGATCTGCGCCGTGAGGGAGGGCACCAGGTTAAACGTCTGGTGGATCTGGGGGAACTCCTCGAGGATGCGCGCCATGCCGTAGTAATCCTTGAGGGCGTGCATGCGCGTCCAGGGCATTTTGTACTCGCCGGAGCTCAGGTCCTTGTAAAACGGCTGGTGCATGTGCCACAGGAAGCACAAGTAGATTTGCGGCATGGGTAGTCTATCGGCGGAAAGCCGCGGGAACTTCGCTATTTCCCGAAGAAGCTCCTGGTTGGCGGGGGTGGTGGATCTGTGCGAATGGCCCGCCAGAGAATATCGTTCAAGGCGTCGTCGTCGTTCCTGTCGGCCTCGTCGAAGTCCATGCGTCGGGACTCGGCCGCTTTGGGGGCGTCCGGCGGGTTCTTTGCATCCAGGCTGATGCGGGGCTTCTCGGCTTCGTAAGGCGCCGGGTCGGGGGACGCCTGGAACGCGGCGGTCATGGGACGCGCGCCGGCGTCGAAGTGGGTCATGGGGCGCAGTCCCAATAGAAACTCGATGGTGCGCAGCACGGAGGTGGTGTTGTACATCGTGCTGTCCACGATGCGGCGCTTGACATAGGACGAAATCACAAAGGCCGGGGAGCGGTGCGAATCGACGTGGTCGGGACCGTTCTGCGCGTCGTCCTCCAGAACGAAGATGGCGCTGCTGGTCCAGAAGCGCGACTTGGAGACGCCCTCGACGATCATGCCAAGGGCGTAGTCGTTATCCGCGGCCGCGGAAAGGGGAGCGATTTTGCCGGCCGAAGTTCCGGAAGTATGGTCGTTGCCCAGGCGCATGACGATGAGCTGGGGCATGTTGCCGGACTTCTGGTATTCGGCGAGCTCGGCGAGGAAGACCTTGGCGCGCTCGACGTCCGGGTAGCCGAGGTCGAAACCACGGTACGCGCGGTTGGTGACCTTGGCCAGGACGGGATCGTGGACGCCGCCGATCTGCTCTTCGCCGGTGGGGGCCGCTTTGGCCTTGTTGTCCACCATGTAGCCGAAGTTGCGCATGGTGATGCCGGCGGTGGCGGCGTTGGTCCAGAGGTAGCCGGCGGGAGGAAGCGCGGCCACGTCGCCCTCTTCGTAGTCGTAGGTCTTGCGGCGGCCGGCGTAGCTGTTGGGCCAAAGCTTCTGCACGTAGTCGGGCGCGATGGCGGCGGTCGACCAGTTGTGCCCGTCGGCGCTGACGTCGGAATTGACGTAGAAATTGTCCAGCAGCGCGAACTGGCGCGCGAGCTTGTGGAGGTTGGGCGTGACGTTTTCGCCGAAGAGGACCAGCGAGGCGTCGCCGTTGCCCTCTTTCACGTCGCCCAACACCTGGTCGTAGGACCGGTTCTCCTTGACGATGTAGATGACGTGCTGGATGTGGGGCAGCGGGTTGGCGGCGAGCAGCTTGGAATCGCTATAGGGCGAGTTCGCCAGCGCCGTCTTGGTCCAGGCCGCGAGCCGATCCGCGTCGAAGGGATCGATCCACGAAGCCGAGCCGACCTGTATGAGGCCGACGTATTGGAATCCCGGCACGCCTTCGTGGAGCGGTTCGGGGCGCCGCGCGGGATTGGGACCGTCGGGGTTGGGGTAGGAACGGACGCCCTTGCCATTGAGCACGACGAGCGCGCCGGAGGAGAGCGCGCGCACCGCGGTGGGATACCAGCCGGCGGGGATGAAACCCGTGACGTGGCTGCGCTCGCCCGAGACATCCATTACCGCGACCGCATTCGCGTCCGAGCAGGCGGCAAAGAGCGTCTTTCCATCGGCGGAAAGCGCCAGAGCGGAAGGGGTCATGCCCACGGGCTGCATGGGCGTCATGGCGACGTTGATGCTCTCGAGCAGGTTGAGCTGCTTGCCCGCGGTGACGCCCACCGAGTAGACGTTATTGGTATTGGCGGCGGCCACGAACAGCCGGGCCACCCACGCGGGTTCGCCCTCGCCGGCGTCGGGGGGACCGCCGTCGCGCCAAACCATGTCGGTGGGATGAGATCCCAGCCGCACGGTGGCCGTCAGGCTGCCGGTGGCCGTATCGTACTGGCCGACGGAGCTGTCGGCCCAGTGGCTCACGAAGAACGACTTGCCGTCGGGATGAAAGAGGATACGGTAGGGCCGCCGGCCCGTGGGATAACGCGCGATGGCCAGGCCCGATTGCGGATTGACGACGACGACGGAATCGCGGTAGAGGTCGGCGGCATAGAGCAGGCGCCCGTCGGGAGAGAAGGCGACATCGCCGATGAAGTCCTGGGCGGCGCGCTTGTCTTTGGGAACCACGGCGAAGGTGCGGCCGGGCCTGAGGGTTCCGTTGGCCAGGGTGAATTCGAACACGGAGGCCTGCGATCCGCCGCCCACGTAGACGCGATCGCTCTGGGGGGCGAACGCGAGGCCGAGCCATCCGTCCGGGACCGGCGCGGAGCTCACAACGCGCGCGGACGCGGTGTCGATTACGCTGATGGACGGCGGCTTGTATCCGCCGTTCAGGACCAGCAGGTACTTGCCGTCGGGCGAGAGCGCGGTGGACATGGGGAACGTGCCGAGAGGCGTCTGACGGCCGGCCGGCTGGAGCCGCCAGCCGCTGTTGAGCAGGAAGCCGCCATTGGGCAACGGGCCGACGCGCTCCGGCGGGGCCGTCTGGGAACTGAGCAGGGCCGCCAGGGAAACGGACGCAACTGCGAGCGCCACACGGGCGCCTACGGAACGCGGTGCTGGTTTCATGCGATGCTTCCATTGTACTCACGGGCCGCGAGCAGAAGGCCATCGGCCAAAGCGTGCCCGCAGGAGTGCGGACACGGCAGGCTGAGAGTCCGCGCCACGGCGCCCCGCCAGCGTCACGGCTCGGACCGCTCCGCAGAGAGCGTGCCGACCGCTTCCGCGCCATCCATATCGCGACGCTTGGCCAATCCCAATGCGAGGATAATTGCCGGCCGCAAGAAAAAGCGGAAAAAGGGACGCCGCGTGGCGAAGGAGGCTCGAAACCGATCGAAGGGAAAGGAAGAAATCAGTCTTTGGCCCTGCACGAGCTGGGTAGTGAAGGCGGCGGGGCGGCTGCGATGGTCGATTAGCCGTGGCTCAGCAGGGAGCGGCGCAGCCCGGCAAACGCCGCCAGCCCGATAAGGAGCAGCGTCGCGGAAAGGGGCTCCGGAGTGGTCGTGACGAAGCCATGGGTGACGCCGCTGGCGTCGGTATAGTACCCCGCGATCACCCCGCTATCGTTGATCCCCGTCGCAAGAGTACTTGACGCGCCCGGAATATCGAGAGACGTGAAGGCAGCTCCATCCTTCAGAAACGCATGATAAACGCCCGAGGACAGATAGTTACCCACGATCTGATCGCTGCTGTCGATTCCATACCCTTGCGTGGCGTCCGCGCCTGGATAGCTGAACAAAAAGGAGTTGACGCCGTCGAAGAAGAACCCCTGGGTTCCATTCTGTCCCGCGAGGTGACCTGCGTTGTTGATACCGTACGGAAGATTCGAGCCGAGGTTGGTAAACGCCGTCCCGTCCCATACCCAGCCGCCATAAGCTCCGTTGAAATATATCCCGACGACGTCCAGGCGGTCGTGATACCGTAAGCCTCCGTGTAGCCCGGGCTGGCTGGATGGTCGATCGTCGTGAACGTTCCGCCGACCCGCTCGAACCCCTGGGCGCAGAACCCGTTACAGTTCGGCGTAACGCTGCCGGCAGTGTCTCCCTGGTTGTTGATTCCGAACGCGCCCGTGCCGTACGGCATAAGGTAGTCGAAGGTTGTGAAGACCCCTGGGCTGGCTTCTACGAAACCATGCTGGCCGGACGAATCCACGTACGCTCCGGCGATCTGCCCGCTGTTGTTGATCGCATACACATACGTGGCGTCCGCGCCTGGAACGTCAACGGTATCGAAGGACACCATGCCAGCCGCGCTGAGGGAACTGAAGACGAGTAAAGTTGACGCCAGACGAGCCAGCATCTTGATGGCGAGGGAATTCATCGGGGCCCGCTCCTTTTGTTCGACCTGATCCGAGTCCTGAGATAGTATGGACCGTCCCACCTCCCGACACAAGGGAAACATCCACAAATGTCAAGCCTCGTTTAAAATGTCCCCTGTCTTAACACATTAGAAATGTCCCTTTTGCTGGTTCTCTTCCCATTGTTCTGGCGGCTCCCGAAGCGAAGCCCTGCGAGGCCGTAGGCCGAGCGTTTAGGGCGTAGCGCAGGG
>CAIRXZ010000239.1 GCA_903882645.1 uncultured Acidobacteriia bacterium
ATATTAATAATATCTCAGATTGGAACGAAAAACAAGCCCCCTAGCGAATGCGAATTTGCCTCAGTTTGAGCAGAGCGCACTCCAGATGCGCAGGCAAGGGCTGTCAGCACCAATCAGAATGCTGGTTGCGGAATCGCTGGGTGGGGCGGGCCATCGCAATCCGCCCTCTTGGCCCCGTCTCCGGAGTCGGCTGGCGGCTGTCTCGAGGCCATCGTGCGGCTTGGCGCCCGGCAGTATAATTTCAGGTAGTCTCGCGGGGAGAGGATTCGACCGGATTGAGGCATCATGAACGAACGGCGTGAGCGGGCTGAACTCGACGCGGTCCTCGCCTCCACTCTGTTTGCGCGCGCGCCGGACCTCTCCAAGATTCTGAAGCACGTCTGCGAGAGGCGCTTCTCGAACCAGGCCGGCGCGATCAAGGAGTACAGCATTGCCGTGGAAGCTCTGGGCCGGGGCCCGGACTTCCGTCCGGAAGAAGACAGCATCGTGCGGGTGCAGGCTGCCCGCCTCCGCAAACACCTCAAGAGGTACTACGAAACCGACGGCGCGCGCCATCCTCTTCAGATTCGAATCTCCACCACCGGCTATAAGCCCGAATTCGTCGATGCCGGAACACAGAAAGAATGGGCGGCCGGGGCTGCCGAAGACCGGAATTCGAACCGCGGACCGGCAAGCGCGCCCGCCGTCCCGCACTCGCTTGAGACATTGCAGCCTCCCGGCGCCCTGGGCGAGTCCGGCCCTGCCGTGGTTTCCGAAGGCGGCGCATCTCCCGATCGGCGGGGCGCGCCGCGTTCGGGCCCATCGCGAAGGAAACTCGTTTTCACGCTGGCGCTGATCGTGGCGGCGTTGATCGCCGCGGCCGTCGGAGCGAGGGCCGTATACCGTTCCCTCGCGGCTTCGGTCGGGATGCCCTCCGCCCCGCCGGCGCCGCCCATCGCGGCACCGGGGACCGACATTCGCGTCGGCTTCACGGACCCGACCTTTCTCGACGTGGCGGGCGGCACGTGGCTCGGTGATCGCTATTTCACCGGCGGAGAGGTGTTCAGCCGGACGGATAGCCAGATCCGCCGGACGTTCGATCAGTCCCTCTATCGGACCGGCCGTCGGGGCAGCTTTCGCTACGCGATCCCGCTGCCGCGGGGCGTCTACGAGTTGCATCTTCACTTCGCCGAAGTCTTTTTCGGCTTGACGGTTGGCGCGGATACGCAACGCACGTTCGACGTCTCGATCGGCGGCGTACCGGCGATGACGGGGTTTGACATCGCGAAGGATGCCGGGGGCGTATACATCGCCGATGAGAAGATCTTCAAGGATGTGTCCCCGGACCGCGATGGTCTCCTCCGTTTGGATTTCTCGTCCGGACGAAGCCAGGCTCTCCTGAACGGAATCGAGATATTGCCCGGAATCCCCGGCAAGATGTTGCCGGTGCGGATCCTCTGCTCCAACCATTCGTCCCTTGACAGGGATGGGCGGCTGTGGAAAGCGGATCGGTACTTTTCGGGAGGCCGGATCGCCGAGTTGGCGGAGCCTATTCAAGATCCCGGCTTCGGTGGGTTTTCGAGCTACCGCACTGGCAATTTCGATTATGCGATTCCGGTTGCCGATGGCAGCTACCGGGTTCGCCTGATCTTCGCCGAACCCGTCTACGGACGTGAGAGGCCCCCGCGGGAGGGAACCGGGCGCCGGCTTTTTGATGTCTACTGCGGCGGGCGAACCCTCGCAAGCGGACTGGACGTCTTCAAAGAGGCGGGCGGCGCGTATCGGGTTGTCGAGAAAACGTTCCGGCGGGTCAAGCCGGACGCCCAAGGCAAGATTGGGCTTTCCTTTGTTCCGGTGAGGAGTTACGCGGTCCTGCTGGCGATTGAAGTGCTCGACGGGAGCTGGTGAGTCATTCCCCTGCGTCGCGCCGCGCATGCTCTCATCCGGCCGTCCCCAAGCTCCCGCAGTGCGTTCATGACGTGGTGACGGGTATTCTTAACCGTTAACGGTTGCGTCCTTCTCCGGCCAACTGCCGTACAATGAGCAGATTACGGCATTCCGTAAAGCGTCTCGTTAACTGCCTTCTCGTTGACCCTTGAGGCGCCACTGGCTACAATCCTTCACAAAGTCAATAAAGAGCATCGGGGAATCTTACGCTCGGTGCGGATAAGCGCTTCTTTTGACAAACCCGCCGGACACTACGGAGAAAAGCAAATCATGAACACCAGGACTGGTATCGGAGCCATACGGATCGCTCTCATTGCGCTGTTTTCGCTGCCGCTGGCAAGCGCGGCGCCGCCAATCAAAATCGACACGAAGAACCTGCTGGTTTCTGTCGACGCAGCCGCCTGCCGCTGGTCGGTGGAGGTCAAGGGAACGCCGATGCGGCTGAACGACGTCTATTTCCTCCCTGGTGACGACCCTTCAGGTTGGAAGGTGACCAGTTCGGTCAATGACGCCGACTCCAACAACCTCGGATCGTTCGCCACAGTGACCCTGCACGGGGCGAAGCCTGGGCAACTCGATTTCGACTACCAAATCTCCGCCGGCAAGACCGGCAACGACGTCCTCGTCAGTCTGGGCCGCTCGAACAAGACCGGCAAGGCGATTGACCTCGACGACATGGACTACTTTGTGTCGCGCGATGCCCGGCTTGGAGGCGCCACTGACAAGTGGGTTACCCTGGGAACCCAGTCTCGCAATCGCGACTACTACGAGCTTTGGACGGTGATCAACCTGATCACTCCCAAGACCTACGCGGTGAATCACGTCGTCAGAGACAAAGACACTGGCAATAGCCTGTTGATGGGACATGTAACGGCCCTGAAGGGCGCGTCCAGGTTCGATGTGAGGTCTGGTTGGACCGGGAAAGTTCCCGACCGCATGCAGGTTCGGGGATATTGCAGTTACAAAATCGTTGTGCCGCCCGGAAAGAGCTTCGCCGGAGAGAAACTCCTCATCGACTTCAATACCGACGCGCTAAGCGCGATGCAACACCAGGCGGACCTGATCGCGATCGCGCACGACATACGTTTGAAACAACGGCGGCCCATCAACCTGGATGACCGGGAACAGGTGGCTAACGACTATAGCCGCTTCCACGGATGGATGTCCGGCGGCAACAACGCCAGCGCCAAGAAGTTCTTCGACGATAACGGCCTGACCGATTTCTACTGGGGAATGGGAGGGCCCGGTCCGCAGGGGAGCTTTGGAATATACGGTATGGGCGGCGGTACGCAGGGGCGCCCCGCCCGGGTCAATTATCCGGACGAATGTTACCTTCCGGTACACACGGTCAAGTACGACGGGGAAAGGGTCATCGACTTTTCCAATCCCCTGACCGTCAAGCTCGAGCGCGAGCGCATTCTCAAGTGGGTGACCGGCCAGGAGAAGGATACGGGCCGCGCGGAAATGGACTTTGCGGATTGGTGGGATAAATGGCCCGGACAGTTCGACCCATTCATGACGGCGCTGGAAACCTATCGCGCGGCCGGCCTGCCCTGGCGCGAGGCGATAGACCAGAAGGCCCCTCGAATGGTCGTACGCTCCAACATGCAACCCGTCGATCATTCCTACGGGATTGTGGATATCTGCCGGGTCTCAGAAGATGCCGATCACGGTTACGAGACGGGGGATTCGACTCTGGCTCAAACCGAGTTCACGGGGCTGTTTACCGAGACGGTGCTGGGCACTACGAACCGGTTCTTCTACAACGGCCGCGTCTTCTGGAACGACGGCGACGGTTTCCATATCTACAAGTACAACGCGTCGGATAAGAAGGACTTCACCGCCCAGGAGGCAAAGGTCGACGCGAACTTCCACGCCATCGCCGGGAACACGCTCTTTGTGTCCGAGGCCTTCAACGTGCCCTATCCTCCCGACCGGATTGAACTGTTGAAGCGAATCAGCCCGCCGACCATGGATACGGCTTATCCCGTGGACCTGTTCGAGCGCAAGCCGGCGCGCGTCTGGAACATGCCCGTGGAGCGGCCATTTGGGAACTGGAACGTTTTGGCGGTATTCAATTTCACGGGAACGAACCCGGGCCGGAAGTTCACCGCCAACTTGGACGCGGCGAAGGACCTCCGCCTCGACCCGGAGAAGGAGTACATCGCCTATGAGTTCTGGAGCAAGCAACTCATCGGAACGTTCAAAGGCAAGTTCGCAACGCGTCCGCTCAGCCCCTACGACGTCGACGTCTACAGCATCGTCGAGAAGCAGAACCGGCCGGTGCTGGTTTCCACCAGCAGGCACGTCCGGCAGATGGCGTTCGACATCAAGGACCTCGCCTACGATGGCCGGCAACGGGTGTTGCGTGGCGTCTCCCGCGCGGTGAAGGGTGATCCGTACCAGTTGCGGATCTACGTTCCGGACGGCTTCGCCGCCAAACGAGTGGAACTGTCCGAAGGCCTTGCGCCCAAAATGGCGGCCGATGGCAGTTTGCTGACCGTCGACTATACATCGGCGACCGGCAAAGATGTGGAATGGAAGGTCTTCTTTTAGAACGCGGGTGTGCCGCAGGGGCCGGGCATGTCCGGCCCGCGGCCCCCGGAATACCGGAAAGGATGGCTGCCATGAGGCCCGCAATTCGCATTCGCGCATTCGCATTGCCGTTCATCGTGACGCTCTTTCGATGTCTTCTGATCGGAGCGGCGCCGCCGATCGGACTCGAGACTCGGAACCTGCTGATTTCGGTCGACGCGGCTAACTGCCGCTGGTCCGCTGAGGTCAAAGGGACGCCGATGCGGCTGAACGATGTGTACTTCCTTCCCGGCGACGACCCTTCGGGTTGGAAAGTGACTAGTTCAGTCAACAACGCCGACTCTAACAATCTCGGCTCGTTCGCTACGGTGACGCTGCGCGGGAAGAAACCCGGACAGCTCGATTTCGAGTACCAGATCTCGGCCAGCAAAACCGGCAACGACATTCTAGTCGGCCTGGGCCGTTCAAACAACACCGGCAAGGCTGTCGACGTGCTCGAAATGGACTACTTCGTGTCGAACGATGTGCGACTGGGTGGCTCCACCGAAAGATGGACCAGTCTGGGAACGATGTCTCAAAACCGCGAGTACTACGACCTTGCGCCTGTGATCAGTTTCGTCACGCCTAAAATGTATCAGGTAAATCACGTGATCCAGGACATGGACACTGGCAACAGCCTGTTGATGGGACACGTGACGATTACGAAGGGGGCATCGAGGATCGAGGTGGCCTCGGGCTGGCAAGGAAAGACTTCCGACCGAATGAGGGTCCGGGGATACTGCAGCTATAAGGTCACCGTGCCTCCCGGAAAGAGCTTCGCCGGAGAGAAGCTGCTCATCGACTTCAACACGGATGCGCTCCGCGCGATGGAGCACCAGGCGGACCTGATCGCGATCGCCTATGACATCCGCCTCAAGCAACGCCGGCCGATAGATCTCAACGACCGGGAGTTGGTCTCGAATAACTTCAGCCGCTTCCACGGATACCTGTCCGGCGGCAGCGAGGCCAATGCGGACAAGTTCTTCAAGGCGCATGGCTTGAACGATTTCTACTGGGGACTTGGAGGACCTGGCCGACAGGGAAGTTTTGGCTTGTATGGTCTCGGGGGAGACCGGCAACCGGCCGACTCTCCTTCCCAGAATCCCGGCCGGCGCCTGCCAGCGACGGCGGGAGCCCGGCCGGCGGGCGCTCAGCCAACCGCCGGTGGACCAGGCCGCACCAGTTACCCGGACGAATGTTATCTCCCGATCCATGCCCGATACTATGGAATGACGATGGGGACGAGGGTCATCGATTTCTCGAACCCTTTGACGATAAAGCTCGAGCGCGAGCGCGCGTTTCAATGGGTAGTCGGCCACGAGAAGGAAACCGGCCGGGCGGAGATGGACTTCGCCGACTGGTGGGACAAATGGCCCGGCCAGTACGACCCATTTATGAGTGCGCTTGAGACCTATCGCGCGGCGGGGACCCCATGGCGCGAGGTAATCGATCAAAAGGCGCCACGAAGGGTGATCCGCTCGAACATGAACGTGGTGGATCATACCTACGGAATTGTCGATATCACCCGCGTTTCGAACGACGCGGACCATGGTTATGAAGAGGGCGACGGCTGGCGCTTATGGCTTACCGAATCCCTGCTGGGATCGTCGATCCGGTTCTTCTACAATGGCCGCGTGTTTTGGAACGACGGCGACGGCTTCCATGTTTACAAATCGCAGCCGATCGACGAATCGGCCGGGCGCTTCAACTATGCCCAGGCAAAGGTCGATGCCAACTTTCACGCCATCGCCGGGAGCACGCTCTTCCTGGAGGAAGCCTTCAATGAGGAATACCCGGCGGACCGGATCGAACTGCTGAAGCGGATCAGCCCGCCGACCCCGGATGTGTCCTATCCCGTGGACTTGTTCGTGCGGAAGCCGGCCCAGGTCTGGAACATGCCCGTCGAACGGCCGTTTGGGAAGTGGAATGTCCTTAGCGTTTTCAACTACACCGGCAAGACGCCGCGGGAAGGCTTCACTTATACCACCCCGGCGACCCGTGAGCAGATTAGTAAGTTCACCCCCGAGCTGGATGCGGCGAAAGACCTGCGCCTCGACCCGAACAAAGAGTACATCGTTTATGAGTTCTGGAGCAGGACGCTCATCGGGACCTTCAAGAGGACCTTCCTGCCGCGTCCGGTGAAGCCGTACGATTGCGACATTTACAGCATCGTCGAGAAACAGGATCGGCCCGTGCTGATCTCGACAAGCCGCCACATCCGGCAGATGGCTTTTGACATAAAGGACCTTGCTTACGATGCGGACCAGAGGATGCTGCGAGGAGTCTCCCGGGCGGTGGCGAACGATCCGTACCAGTTGCGCATCTACGTTCCGGACGGGTTCGCGGCGAAGCGCGTGGAGTTGTCCGGCGGCCTGACGGCGAAAATGGCAACCAATGACCGTTTGCTGACCGTGGACTACACGGCGTCAACCGGCAACGATGTGGAATGGAAGGTCTTCTTCTGACGTATCGCCCGGGGGACACACGTTGCCTGTCGGATCGGGCGGCAAGAGCGCATAACGATAAGGGGGGCATCATGAACGGCGTCTTCAAGTTTCTGCGCATCTTGAATGGCGACCAGACCGATGGAGGACTGGATTTTAGCTCTGAACCGCTGGTCCTCCGCGTCTCCGTCGCGGACTATTGACTGAACCGTACGCAATCGAAAGGAGCGGGTGCCATTATGAAACTTAGTCGAGCAAGAGATCTGAGCCGGCGCGCGATGCTGTGTCAGACCGCGGTCGCCAGCGGTTTGGGCGCGATATTCGCCGCGTCAGCCTCGGGGCAGCAAGGAACCCCCGGCCGAGTGCCCACTGGCGGCCAGCAGGCCGGAGGCGGCGGAGGCGGACGGGGAGGCGGGTCCGTGCACTACGGACCGATCAATAAGTTCTCCGCGCCGAGCGACCTGAGGATCACGGACATACGGGCCCTCAGGGTCGCGGCCAATTTCGACTACCCCATCATCAAGATGTTCACCAACCAGGATGTCTACGGCCTGGGAGAAGTGCGCGATGCCGGGAACGAGAACCTGGCCCTCGGCATGAAACCCCTCCTGGTCGGAAGAAATCCATTGGACATATCGGGGATTCTCCAATCCGTCCGTCCCTACGCGGGCCCCGGACGCCAGGGAGGCGGCTTCAGCGCCATCGATATCGCCCTGCACGACATTACCGGCAAGGTCTACGGCGTGCCGGTCTGGCGGTTGCTCGGCGATAAGAAACGCGATCGCGCCCGGATGTACTGCGACACCACCGGCACTTCCGACCCCAAGAAGTACGGGGCTAGAATGGTGGAGCGCATGCAGAAGGGGTTCACCTTCTTCAAGATGGATGTAACCACTAACTTCGTGGGCGTCAAGCCGGATTATCTGGATACGGCCGGTGTCCCGACCGACAAAGGGCTGGAGTACGGAGCCGAGTTGATCATGGCCGTGCGGGATGCCATCGGCTGGGATAAGCCGCTGGCGGTCGACGCCTCCAGCCTGCGGTGCGGAACCGTCCCCGACGGCATTCGCGCCGCCAAAACGTTCGAGAAGTGCCGCCTCTCATGGCTGGAAGATCTGTTCTACACCGGCGGTTTCTGGCGCTGGAAGGACTTCAAGGAAATCAAGGCTCATACCAGCACGCCGCTGCTCACCGGCGAGGACGGTTTTGGCCTGGAGGAAGGGTTCCAGCAACTGATCGACAATCGGGCCGTCGATATTATCCATCTCGATCACGGCACCTCCGGCGGGTGCCGCGAAACCAAACGGATCGCCGATTACGCTTACGACCGCGAGCGGATCCCGACGGCCATTCACATGGCGGGGTCGCCGCTGGCCACCATCGCCGCCGTTCATACGGCCGCCACGCTGGACTCGTACATTGCCATGGAATGCCATGCGGTGGATTTCCTCTCCTGGTGGCAGCAACTCATCACCGGCGTGTCGCAGCCGCTCATCAATCAGGGCTACATCGCGGTTCCGGACGCCCCGGGTCTTGGCGTGGAACTGAATGAACCCGTGGTTAGAGAGCATCTGCGGAAGCCCGGCTACTTCGACCCGAGCACAAAATGGGATGACAGCATCGTCGGACGGGGCGGCGGCGGTCCGTGGCCGCACTTCAACGTCGATGGCGTCTGGGTAAACGAGCAGACCTCGGACTATTGATCCTGGTTCGGCCGGCAGTCGTTTCGCCACGGCCGCGGCGCCGCCCGGCGGCCGTGGCGAGCGCGCGTTTTTGGAGAAACTATGGACAGCATTTTGAAGATCAAGAGGCTGGCAATCCTCTTTGCGGTATCGAGTTGCCTTTTTGCCGCGGATCCGATCTTCCTGCGGCGGCAGGTGTCGGACGTCAAGCCCCGGCCCGACGATTTGACGGCGGCCGGCGCCAAAGCGGCCTCCTACAAGCCCCTTTTTGGCATCGGCGACCAGGATGCCGATCAGACCAAGGGCGTCGCCCGGTATGGCGAGCTTACGGTCGGCCCCGGCGGGACCAGCGCCATTGTGAGCTACCCGGCCGAGGAGCAGATCTACTTCGTCGAGGAAGGCGCCGGAACTTTGTTGTACGCCGCCGAAAAGGTGCCTGTTAAGAAGAACGATTTCATGTACCTTCCCGTCGGAGTCGGGCATGGAATCGCAAATTCGTCGAACGCGCCGGTCAGGGTGATCGTGATGGGATACAAGATACCCGCCGACATGAAGGTGCAGCCCACGCCGAAGCTCATGCTGGCCAGCGCCGACGACGTGCAACTCCAGATCCTCGGCCAGCATGGCCCGACCTCCCAGTTCAAGCTGATGATGGGCACGACTTCCAGCCAGCGCGATAAACTCGCGGCGGCGTACCTGATGAACAGCCTCTTCATCATGGATTTCGCGCCGGGCGGGACCAACATTCCGCACAATCACCCGGTGGAGGAGGAAATCTACTTCCTGTTGAGGGGGTCGGGCGAGATGGTGGCTGGGCTCGACGCGGATGGCAAAGAGGTGCGCCACCCCGTCACCGAAGGCGCCGCCTTCTTCTTCAAGCCCGGCGCGCAAGTCGGTTATTACAGCGGCGCGAAGGAGGGCCAGCCGCACGATCTGATGCTCGCCGCGCGGTCTCGGGTCCCCGGCATGAGCATGGGACCGCCCCGCCCGCCGGCCCAGCCCGCTCGGCAACAATAAGGTCGGTTTTGTGGAGTGGGCCTCCAGGCCTGCCACGCCGGCATAGCAAGCCGGAGGCTCGCTCCACCTCCTGGTCTGCCTTCTTATCGGTGAAGCGCCGTTCTGATCACGCCTCTGTCACAATCGGAAACGGCTCCGGCGCCTGCCCCCCGTCCAAGTGCAGGTACCGCGTATCGAGCAGCCGGCTGGGGTCCAGGTTGCCCATCGCGGAGAGCAAATTCTGTTTGAGGTGCGGATACTCGCGCTCGAGCCCGGCGAACATCTCCCGCAGGGACCGCCGCACCGTCCCGGTCTTCTGGGAGCACCCGCACGGCACAATGGGCGCGCCCAGCGCCTCGGCGTACGCGCGCGTCATGTCCTCGGTAACAAATACCAGCGGGCGGATGAGGCGGTATTCGCGGCTGCGCGACACGGTGACCGGCGGCAGCGCGCTCAGCCTCCCCGTGAACAACGCGTTGCGCAGCAGCGCTTCGCAGAAGTCGTCGGCCGTGTGCCCGAAGGCGATCGCGTTGGCCCCCAGCTCGTGCGCGATCTCGTACACCGCGCGGCGCCGGTAGCGGCTGCACAGGTCGCAGCCGTGCTCCGGCTGGTCCTCCGTCAGGCGCAGCGAGGGAGCGTCCCGGAAGTAGGTCCACGCCACGCCGCGTTGTTTCAGATACTCCGCCAGCGGCTCAATTGGCCTCAGGAACTTGCCTTGCTCCACCGTAAAGGCGCACACGGAAAAGTCGATGGGCGCGCGTTTCTGAAGCAACAGCAGCGCTTCCAGCAGCGTGGCCGAATCCTTCCCTCCCGAAAGCGCCACCGCCACGCGGTCCCCGTCCCGCACCATCTTGAAGCGGTGCACCGCCTCCCCCACCTTGCGCAGCAATGCCTTCTCAAGATCCACTGTTTCGATTATAGTGTGCGGTGGGGCAGGCCTCCCGGCGCGCCTTCCGTTCGAGAGGCTTCTAAGGATCGGCGGCCGCCGATAATCGCCGACGGGCCATAACTCGCCGGGGTCCAGGTGGAACTCGCGGCGAAGACCGGCCACCTGCGCGGGGCCGGGAGCGTTACTCGCGGGTGGCGCGCTACTACCGGATGGAGTACGGCGCCGAAGCGACGAGCTTCCATTACAGTCTCGACGAAGCCAAGCGGGCTAAGTGGCATTGCGCTGAAACGTGCGCCACGGCGGCTTTTGGTAACGTGATCGGGGACCCGTGCGCCGTTCCGCGCTACAGCTTCACGCCGCACATCTCGGCGAAGCGCTCCTCGGTGGCCTTCACTCGGCCGGCCACCACCTGGAGGGTCCGGCGGTAGAGTTCCTCGCCAAGTTGCGGTTCGGCGCGGCA
>CAIRXZ010000240.1 GCA_903882645.1 uncultured Acidobacteriia bacterium
CCGCGGATCGCCTCTAGCGCCACCTTCGCCTTGAACTTCGGCGTGTACTGCTTTCGCGTCGTCGTCATCGCCGTCTTCCTCGCGACCGCCGACTCCGAAATTAACTTAATGCGTGGTCTGAATTCTGGGGTCCACTATAAACCTCACCGTTCTGAGAGGCGGTTTCAGCGACGAGTGCGTGGATCTCATATACCTCGACCCGCCCTTCAACAGCCAGGCCACGTACAACGTCCTTTTCAAGAGCACCGCTGGCGAGAAGTCTCGCGCGCAGATCGAAGCTTTTGAGGACACTTGGCACTGGAGCGATGAGGCGGAACTGGCCTTTGACGGCGTGATGGCCAGCGGCAACAGCGACGCGGCGGAGATGTTGCGCGCGATGCGGGGCTTCCTCAAAGAGAATGACATGATGGCGTATCTGTCGATGATGGCCGTCAGACTCTTGGAACTGCATCGGGTGCTCAAGCCGACGGGTAGCATGTACTTGCATTGCGACTCGACCGCGAGCCACTACCTCAAGTTGGTGATGGACGCGATATTCGGACTGCAAAACTTTCGGTCAGAGATCACCTGGAAAAGAACGAACGTTCACAACGACAGCAAGGATTGGAGCGACGTTGCGGACATCATCCTGTACTACGTGAAGGATGTAGGGAGCGCCTTCGTGTGGAACCCCATCTATCTCGAACACACGAAGGAGCACATTGCTAGCAAGTATCAGGAAGACTCGAACGGGAATCTATTCACGCTGAGCGACATGACGAGCCCGCACGCTCGGCCGAACATGATGTACGAATGGAAGGGTTTCCCGTCCCCTGCGATGGGTTGGCGGTACAGCAAGGAAACGATGACGAAGCTGGATGCCGAAGGCCGCATCTGGTATCCCGAGGACAAGAAAAAACGGCCCCGGCTCAAGCGTTATCTTGAGGAGATGAAAGGGACTGTCGTAACGAACATCTGGATCGACATTCCCCCGATCAACTCCCAGGCTCAAGAGCGTCTGGGTTACCCGACGCAGAAGCCGCAGGCCTTACTGGAACGAATAATCACGGCAAGTTCCAAAGAAGCCGATGTGGTGCTGGACCCGTTCTGCGGATGCGGCACAAGCATACACGCGGCACAGAAGTTGCGGCGCGAGTGGATCGGCATCGACATCACCCATTTGGCGGTGTCGCTTATCGAGAAGCGCCTCAATGACGCATTTCCTGGCATCGTGTATGAAGTTCACGGGACACCGAAGGACTTGGAGGGTGCGCGCGACCTTGCCGTACGCGACAAGCACGAGTTCCAGTTGTGGGCAAGTTCACGCGTCAAGGCCGTTCCCTTCCGAGGCGGAAAGAAGGGCGCGGACACTGGCATTGACGGACTCATCTATTTCAAGCCGGACGGCAGGACCACTGAGAGGGCAGTTGTTTCCGTCAAGGGAGGCGAGAACGTCAACGTCGCCATGGTCCGCGACTTGGCGCATGTTGTAGATCGCGAAAAAGCCAAGATCGGCGTGTTTATCACGCTGGCCGACTCCACCGGGCCGATGCGGACCGAGGCGGTGAAGGCCGGCTACTACGAAACGCCTTACGGCAAGTACCCGAAGATCCAAATTCTGACGATTCGGGAACTGTTCGAGGGGAAGCAGCCCAACATCCCGCTGGTCGATCCATCCGCTTTCAAGAAGGCCGCCAAGGAAAGAGTGGGAGAGCAGGACGCACTCGAATTCTGACAGCCAATTTGACAGCCACGCCAGCGGAAAGCGGCGGAAGCTGCGAACGAATTGAGGCGCAAGGAAGCCGTATCCTGAACAAAACACAACGCAGCGGATACCGGCGGAAGGCCTACAGCCGAACTTCGAACCAGTAGGTCGGGAGTTCGAGTCTCTCCGGGCGCGCCAGAAAAGCGCCGCGCCATGGCAAGCGCGCGCCGGCCCGTCGGGGCAACGCCTGCCTTGTTCCCATTTCCTTTCCATTTATTTCAATTGCAATTGAAACCCCATCGTCATATACTTACCGGTATCGGCGCTGCAACCGACGGTGTTCTCGCGTATGCCGCGTTGTCTAAGCTTCGTGCTGGTTCTGCTCGGCGTGTCAGTTCAGTACTGCCGGGCTCAGCCGTCCCCCGGCCGGGGCGTATCGCGGCCAATGCCATGCGGCTCGGTGATGGCTCCCGAGCGCGCATACTCCCTTCGGTTGACTTCGTTCGTTTCGGGACCACATCAGGTGTCGGGCCTGATCCTGGACGCCCGGATCGACGGCGGTCCGCCCTTGCATCTCCTGCTCGACAGCGGCGCGGCGCGTATCACTCTCGGCGCCAGGGCGTCCGCCAAGTCCGCCATCTCCCCGTTTTCGGAGTCCCACTTGGCCGGATTTGGCGAATGGCCGGCGAGATCCGCGCGGTTCGGCGTGGCCGGCGCCGTCGATGTCGGCCCGCTCCGATTCGGGAACTGCCGGGTTAACGTGGCTCATAGCGAGCTGGCCGCGGGCATTGATGGCCTGATTCCGATGTCCCTCTTCGGCGGCTTCCTCATACGTTTGGATCTGCCCGGTAAGGCTATGGATCTCACGCCGTATCCGGACCGCGACGCCGCCCGAACCGCCGGTTCCGCCCGCGCGATCCGAAGAGGCGGTCTGCTCTTTGTGCGCGGGGCTCTGAACGACGCGCTGAAGGGATACATCTTCCTCGACACGGGCGCTTCCTATTCGGCGATCTCGCAACGGACGGCGCGGGTTCTGAAGAGCAAGCCGGTGTCGGCCATCGCCTTGCAGGGCGCCGGCGGCGCTGTTAACGGCGATCTGATCGCCGGCCGCATTCGGTACCATGTTGCCAGTCAAAGTCTCACGGCCGAAACCGTCGTGGCGCTGGATCTGAAGGCTTTCAGCGCGTTCAATCGCGTCGAGACGATTGGAATTCTCGGCTATCCCGCGCTACGCGCCTTCATCCTCACGGTCAGCTATAGGGACGCGCTGGTGCGGATCGACGCGCCGCCGAACTGAATGGAAGCGCCGCGGTTTTCCACCTGAACCAGGGATACTCCGATTGGCCCCTTACCCGCCGAAGCTCTTGACAGCGCGTTGGATAGCCGGCCCGGCCTTCTTCAGGTCGTCCGCCACCATGGCCGGGGTGGCCTCGATGCGGGCATTCAACGCCAGGAACCATGGCTCGGCGATCTCCGGCAGTCGCGAGACGTCCTCCATATTCATGATCAGGATCGCCGTCCGCATCCCGCCGTCGGCCACGAAATAGGCAGCTTCGGGCCTCTGCGCCGACAGGATCTTCTCCACTACCTGAAAACCACCCTTTGCGGCCTCGTTCCCCGCCTCGACGGGCCACGAGATCTTGAACAGAAAACGCATGTCTTTCCCCTCCGAATGTAGATACTGCCCAACAGCGCGGAACGCGTCAACCGGCCCGAAAACCCGGCCGGCCGCGCTGTTGAGTCCCATATGTATGGATGATGATGCGGCTCCGAAGATTCGGAAGCGGAGCTGAAAATGGAAATGCGGGATTGGACCCGGATTTGCGCCGCAGCGGACTGACCCCGTTTCTCGCAGAAGCGCGTGGCGTTCGCGGCTTCGCGGGGATTGGCCGGGAGGAACGATGGCCCGCCCCACCGGAGCTTATTGGCGGACTCTTTCCAGGGGCACGCCGCAGCGGCAGATCTCGCACTGGGCGGCATCCGCATAGTAGTGGGCGTCCAGCTTGGCCAGGTAATACAGCGGGAGCGAGCCGAACGTGATGGTCGTGGGCGTCGGTTGATACACCACCACGGCCAGCGCGATCACAGAGGCGCCAAACGACTCCAGCAGCGCCTTCATTTCCGACAGCTTGCTGCCGGTGCGCAGGATGTCGTCCACCATCAGGACCTGCTCGCCGGGCTTGGGTTGAACGTACTGGCGGAAACGCAGCGGCTCGGCGTCGTGCTCCCGTTCCGCCCAGTAGACTTGCTTCGCGCGCAGGGCCTCGCAGACGCCGAAGGCCACGGGCAAGCCTCCCGTGGCCGGGGCCACGATGGAGACGTCCGCCAGCATGGCGCGGATTTCGGAGTTGGCCCGCAGCAGACGGCTCAACCCGACCGAGAGCATACGCTGGTGCTGGTAGTAGCGCAGGGCCAGGGGGACTTGAAGATACCCGTCCGAATGCAGGCCGTTGGGGTATTGGAAGTGGCCGGCGCGGAGGGCGCCGGTCTCGCGCAGGACGGCGACGACCTCGTCTTGAGTCGGAATCAGGTGCATGAGATCCCCCTTTCAGTTGGCCCCGCGGCCGGTGAGCACGCGGGGAATAGTGCGCAGCAGTATCTTCCAGTCTAACGCCAGGGACCAGTTATCGATGTACTGCATGTCCAGCTTCATCCAGGTCTCGAAATCGACGTGGTCGCGGCCCGAAATGGCCCAGATGCAGGTCAGCCCCGGCCGCATGCGCAGGCGGCGGCGTTGCCAGCGCTTGTATTGCTCGACCTCGCCCGGCACGGCGGGCCGCGGCCCCACCAGCGACATGTCGCCGCGCAGCACGCTCCACAACTGCGGCCACTCGTCGATGGAGAACTTGCGCAGGTACCGGCCGAGAGGGGTCAGGCGCGGGTCGTCCGGGATCTTGAAGGCGGTCTCGCGGGTGCTGAGGTGCTCGAGCTCGGGCTTGAGAGCCTCGGCGTTCTCGCACATGGAGCGGAACTTGTAAAACAGGAAGCGGCGGCCATTCAACCCGCAGCGCACCTGGCGGAAGATCGCGGGACCCGGCGAGGTGAGCCGGATCAGAACCGCCACCAACGCCATGAAAGGCAGAAGCACCAGCAACCCGGCCCCCGCGAGCGCGACGTCGATGACGCGCTTCAGCAGCAGGCGGATCTCGTCGTCCGGCGCGGCGGAAAAGGTGAGCAGGGGCGTCTCGCCAAAGCGGTCGAGGGAAACGGTGCTGTTGACGTGCGGGAAGAAGTCCACCGCCACGCGGGTGCGCACGCCCTCTTCGTCGCACAGCAGGAACACCTCTTCCAGATCCGCCAGCCGGTCGCTGCCCACGGCGAAGATGATTTCATCCACCACGTGCCGGCTCAGAATGGCAGGCAACTCGGCGATGGGGCGCACCTTGTAGACGGAGCCGAGGGTGATATCGGGGTGGGCCGCGGGAGCGTCCGGGCCGGTCTCTTCGCTGAGAAAGCCCGTCAGCCGTACGCCATATTCCGCGAAGCGCTCGAGCGCCTCGGCCATACGGACGGCGCGTTTCCCGGTTCCCACCACCATGACGTAGTGCGGGGCGGTGAATTCCCGCCGGATCGCCCCGGCCATCCGCCCGTAGCCGAGGCGGAACGCCAGCAGCAGGACCCAGGCATAGACGGCGAAGATGACCACGAAGGGGCGGCTGATTTCCGGGTAGAGCCGCAGAACATATTGGAGCAGCGCGACCGAGGCCGCGCCGGCGGCGCACTGGCGGGCCGAATCCCGCAGCACGACGCGCGGATGCCAGGAATCGAGTTTCTCGTAAACCGCCAGCCAAAGGCCGGCCGACACCCAGACGAAGATCGAAAAACCCAGGACCAGCGCCTTGCGGTCCGGAACCATGGAGAACGGCTGCTTGAAAGGCAGCAGTACGCGCGTTTCGTAGGCCGCCGCAAAGGCCAATCCGATCAGGATGATATCCGATAGCGCGAACAAAACACGCGCTTTACGTTGGCGAGTGAACACCGGATCTCAGCATATCACGCGGCGCGGGAAGGCCGCGCCGCGCCTTTCGCGATATACTACCCTGAGACACTCAGAGCTTGAGAGCAGCACGATGAACGCCACCCAGGCTATCCCCACGGCCCGGTCCGAGCAGGCCGAACTTGCCCGCAAGTGCCTCTACTACATGAGCTTGATGCGGGCGATGGAGGACCGGATCGAGCGCAAGCTCTACCGCCAGGGCAAAATCCTGGGCGGCGTGTACGTGGGGCGCGGGCAGGAAGCGATTTCGACGGGCGCGGCCCTTCTGGCGGAACCCGGCGACGTGCTGTTCCCGACCCACCGCGATATGGCCGCATTCCTGATTCGCGGCGTACCGGCCGGCCGCATCCTGGCGCAGTACATGGGGCGGGTCGATGGCCTCACGCGCGGACGGGACGGCAACATGCACATGGGCGACCTCAAGCTCAACATCGTGGCCATCATCAGCGCGCTGGCCGCCACCGTGCCGGTCGCCGCCGGCGCCGCGCTGGCGCTGAAGTACCTGGGAAGGAAGAACGTCGCGATGTGCTGGTTCGGCGAAGGATCCACCAGCCTGGGCCACTGGCACGAGGGCATGAATTTCGCCTCCGTGAAAAAGCTGCCAGTGGTGTGGATCTGCAACAACAACCAGTACGCATATTCGACGCCCATGGCCGCGCAGATGGCCTGCGCCAACGTGGCCGACCGCGGTCCCTCCTACAACATTCCGGCCGAGATCGTGGATGGGAACGACGTCCTGGCGGTCCACGAGGCCGCGCGGCGCGCCCTGGACCACGCGCGCGCGGGCGGCGGCCCGTATCTTCTCGAGTGCAAGACCTTCCGCATGACCGGCCACTCCGCGCACGACGCGGCCCATTACGTGCCGCCGGGCCTGTTCGACGAATGGAGCAAGCTCGACCCCATCGAGCGCCTGGAGGCCCGCATGCTGGCCGAAGGTTGGGCCTCGCCGGAGGAGATTGCCGCCGCGCGCGCCGCCGTGAGCAAGGAAGTGGACGAGGCCGTGGCCTTTGCCGAGGCGAGCCCCTACCCCGATCCCGCCACCCTGACCGAAGGCGTCTACGAGAGCGAATAGCCATGTCCACCACCTATCTGGAGGCCATTCGCGAAGGACTGTGGGAAGAGATGGAACGCGATCCGAACGTGTTCCTGCTGGGCGAGGATATCGGCGTGTATGGCGGCGCCTTCAAAGTGACGGAAGGCTTTTACGAACGCTTCGGGGAGAAGCGCGTGGTGGATACGCCCATCTCCGAAGCGGCTATCGTCGGGGCGGCGATCGGGGCGTCCTTCATGGGCCTGCGGCCCGTGGCGGAAATGCAGTTCGCCGATTTCATTACCTGCGCGTTCGACCAGATCGTCAACTTCGCCGCCAAGTGCCGGTACCGTTGGGGCGCCCCCGTGCCGATCGTGGTACGCGCGCCCTCGGGAGGCGGCGTTCACGGCGGCCCGTTCCACTCCCAGAATCCCGAGATGTGGTTCGTGCGCACGCCCGGACTGAAAGTGGTGGCGCCGGCCACCGCTTATGACGCCAAGGGCCTCATCAAGTCCGCCATCCGCTCGAGCGACCCCGTGCTCTTCTTCGAGCACAAAGGACTCTACCGCCGGATCAAGGAAGACCTGCCCGCCGTGGATTACACCGTGCCGATCGGCAAAGCCAGGGTGGCGCGCGAAGGCAGCCACTTGAGCATCGTCACTTACGGCGCCATGCTGTGGACCGCGCTGGAAGCCGCGGACAAGCTGGCCGAAGAGGGCATTTCGGCGGAGGTGCTGGACCTGCGCACGCTATTGCCGCTGGACCGCAAGACCGTCTGCGAGAGCGTCAAGAAGACCTCGAAGGTCCTCCTGCTGCACGAGGACACGCGCACCGGAGGCATGGCCGGCGAGTTGGCCGCCACCATCACCGAAAGCGTCTTCGAATACCTCGACGGCCCCATCGTGCGGGTAACCGCGCCCGATACGCCCATACCGTACAGCGCTCCGCTGGAGGAGGCGTTCCTGCCGAATGCGGAGAAGGTCATCGAGAAAGCCCGCTGGTTGTACAGGTATTGAGAGACGCCGCTACCAGCCGGGTGCGCGGCCCGCAGGCGGGGACCATCCCGGAAATGCTCCGAATCCAAGCTCGTAAGAGCGGAAGAACGTAGCCCACGGCGCAAGCCGTGGGAATGCGGCGAAATTCACGTAGCCCCGGCAGGGGCGAAAGATCGCAACGCCGCCATCTTTCGCCCCTGGCGGGGCTTTTCCGCGCACGTCTCAGTCCCATGGCTCACGCCATGGACTACTTTCTCACGCCCTACGGGCTGGGGAAGCGTTCTTGTAGATTCCAGCGGCTCGCCCGGGTATCAACGGCATCCGGCGCACCAACCGCTACGCCAACAGCATGCGCCTATCGTGCCTCACACGCAATTGGAATCGATTAAGACGCTTAACTAGCCGCAGTCGCTGTAGATTGTGTCGCGACTGATTGCCTCGTCTGAAAGAGGAGGGGCATCCGGGAATCGTTTTGCGGATTCGATCCATGCTGCCGTACGCTCTTTCGGGCTGAGTGGGGAAAGGGGACGTACGCTGTTCTCAACCATTGCGCGGATATACTCTTCCAACGACATGCCGCTGCCATCGGCCAAGGCGAGGAGGCCCGCCTGCGTTTCGGGTTTCAGATCGAGGGTAACGGTCAAGCGATCCTCACATCCTCAGCATACTGCATCGCCAGCGCGCAGTTTCGCCTGCAGTCCGATACCGCCCGATGCCGCCGGGTGCACGACAAAAAAGTGGGTAATCAGGCGGCTCGGGAACGGGTTTCCCAGTAGTCTTCGAACCTGTGGCTAAGGCGGCAGCAGCGCAAAGCGATGATGGCATTGGCGCCGGCGACAGTCCAGAACGACCCGGAG
>CAIRXZ010000241.1 GCA_903882645.1 uncultured Acidobacteriia bacterium
CGGTTTTCGGCACCGGAACACGGCTCCGACGACAGAACCAGGGCGCATGTCTTTGAGATCGCTTAGAGCGTGGAGCAGTTCGGTCCTGCGCGTTTCCAAATTGGGAAGGGACTGAGGCATGGGCCTCCTTTCTAGAGGTATTATATACTTCTAGAATTGCCGAAACAATCCAGCCTCCGCGAAAAGCTCCAACATTCATGTCGCACACCCACCACGGCGACTGCCACAACGCAGAAGCCCCGCCCGCGCTAGAATGGGAATCGACGCCGTGAAACGTCCCTTTCGAAGGATCGTTGGTCGGACCGTGTGCCGCCGGGGTGCGCTATTGACCTTGTGCGCGTTGACGTGGTGCGCCGCCGCGCCCCGGCAGGCCGCTCCGGCTGCCCCGCGGCAGACGCCTTCGGCGCCCCAGCAGGCTGCGCCGCCTTCGCAGCCGGCCCCGCCCGCCCCGGAGCAAACCACTTTCCGGACCCAGCCGGTCGAAGTCGTCGTACCGGTGACGGTGACCGACGAAAAAGGACGCTTCGTCTCCGACTTGAAGAAGGACGATTTCCGCATCCTGGACGAAGGCAAGCCGCAGGTCGTCAACTACTTCAACCACGATTCGCAGCAACCGGTTGTGGTCGGTTTTCTGGTGGATCTGAGCAGTCACAGCCGGACCCACTGGACCAACTACAAAGACGCCGCCAGGGAGCTGATCTACGGCTTGATGACCGACGACAAGAAGTTCGCGGGTTATCTGATCACCTACGCCAACGAAGCCGAGTTGGCGGTGGACACCACGACCGATGGCGCCAAGCTGGCGGATAGGCTGGAAAAGGTGAGGCCCGGCGGCGGTTCGGCTCTTTTCGACGCCATTTACCAGGCATGCACGACCCGCAAGCTGGTGCCGGGCGAGCCGTACGACCCGCGCCGCATCATTGTTATTATCGGCGACGGTCACAACAACTCAAGCAGCAAGAGCCTGGATGAAGTGCTCGAGTTGGCCAAGCGCAATCAGGTGACGATCTTCGGCGTCAGTACGGTTGCCTACGGATTCGACAACGACAGCCGCGCGACGCTCGAGAGGCTGGCAACCGAGACCGGCGGCCGCGTGGAGTACCCGCTGGGGGACCAACTTTACAAGGGCATTTCCGGCTTTATCTCTCAGCCCATGGACGCCGGCAATTACGTCTACGAGGCGGGAACCGGAGGCTATGCGTCGGAAGTCGCGCGCGCCTTGATCGCCGCCGTTACCAACGTAGTAGGCAACGTGCAAACGCAGTACATCCTGCGCTACGTGCCCGACGTCGATCCGGCGGCGGCCGTCAAGCCCTACCGGAGGATCAAGGTGGATATCCCGAGCCTGCCGAACGTGAGGGTCTCCACCAAGGACGGGTACTTTCCAACGCCCCTTCCCGCGACCGCGACCGGTTTGCGGTGACGAGTCTTGGCGCCGGATCCCGTGGATCGGGTGCACGACAAAAAAGTGGGTAATCAGGCGGCTCGGGAACGGGTTTCCCAGTAGTCTTCGAACCTGTGGCTAAGGCGGCAGCAGCGCAAAGCGATGATGGCATTGGCGCCGGCGACAGTCCAGAACGACCCGGA
>CAIRXZ010000242.1 GCA_903882645.1 uncultured Acidobacteriia bacterium
GCTCCGGGTCGTTCTGGACTGTCGCCGGCGCCAATGCCATCATCGCTTTGCGCTGCTGCCGCCTTAGCCACAGGTTCGAAGACTACTGGGAAACCCGTTCCCGAGCCGCCTGATTACCCACTTTTTTGTCGTGCACCCGTCTTCACCCCGCCCCGCCACGGGCGGTGCTGTACCATATAGATAGCAGGACCGTTTCTCTCCACCCAACCATGAAGCCAACAAGCTCTCCCGCGCCGGATCTCGCGATGACTACGCTCGCCAATGGCGTGCGCATCGTCACCGAGGCCATGCCGCACGTGCGGTCGGTTTCGGTGGGGATCTGGATCGGGGCCGGCTCGCGGCGCGAGACGCCCGAACAGAACGGGATTTCGCACTTCATCGAGCACATGCTGTTCAAAGGCAGCAAGCGCCGGTCGGCCGAGGACATCGCGCGGTCGGTGGACTCGATCGGCGGCAACCTGGACGCCTTCACCGCGAAGGAACTGGTCTGCTTCAGCACCAAGGTATTGGACGAGCACCTCTCGCTGGCCTTCGACGTGGTGGCGGACCTGGTGCTGCACCCGCGCTTCAGCCCGGAGGATATCGAAAAGGAAAAGGGCGTCATCCTCGAAGAGATCAAGATGGAGGAGGACAGCCCGGACTACCTGGTCCACGAGATTTTCTCCGCCAACTTCTGGAGGGACCACGCGCTCGGCAAACCGATCCTGGGCACGCGCGAAACCGTCAAGAGCTTCAACCGCGCCACGGTCCGCAACTACTGGGCGAAAGCCTATGCGCCATCGAACGTGGTCATTACCGCCGCCGGCAACCTGACGCACGAGCGCCTGGTGGATCTGGCGCGGGAGCATTTCGAGCGCGTGCGGCCCGGGCCGCCTCCGCCGCGGGACAGCGCGCCCGCCACCCACGCGCGCATCGAACTGCGCAAGAAGAAGGCGCTCGAGCAGGTACACCTGTGCCTGGGCGTGCCATCCTACCCGCTGCCGCACGAAGAGCGGTTCGCGTGCTATGTGCTCAACACCATGCTGGGCGCGGGGATGAGCTCGCGCCTGTTCCAGAACATTCGCGAAAGGCAGGGCCTGGCGTACGCGGTGTTTTCCGAGCTGAGCCCGTACCGTGACACGGGCTGCCTTTCGATCTACGCGGGAACGTCGCGCCAATCCGCCCCCAAGGTGGTGGCGTCGATCGTTAACGAATTCCGCCAGCTCAAGGAGCATCCGGTTGGCGAGGAGGAGCTGCGCCGGGCCAAGGACTATCTCAAGGGTTCGCTCATGCTGAGCCTGGAATCCACCTACAGCCGGATGTCGAACCTGGCTCGCCAGGAGATGTACTTCGGCCGCTTTTTCACGCTCGATGAACTGGTGGAAAGCATCGAATCCGTGACCGCCGCCGCCGTGCAGACCGTCGCGCGGACGTTCTTCGACCCCAAACAGATCGCTCTCACGGTTCTGGGAAACCTGGAGAACCTGAAGATCGGGCGGGGAGACCTGGCCTGCTGAGTTCAGTGGGACAGGCCCGCGGGCTTACCCAACGTCCACGCGCACGGTCTTGATGTTGACGAACTCGCGGATTCCCTGTGCGCCCAGCTCGCGCCCGTAGCCGGAGCGCTTCACGCCGCCGAACGGCAGGCGCGGGTCCGAAGCCACCATGCCGTTGATGAAGACCATGCCCGCTTCCAGTTCATCGATGAAGCGCTCGCGCTCGGCGCCGTCGTTGGTCCAGGCGCTGGCGCCCAGGCCGAACTCGGTGTCGTTGGCAAGCCGGATCGCCTCTTCGAGTCCGTCGACGCGGAATAGCGCGGCCACGGGGCCGAAAAGCTCCTCGCGGCTCGCCGGGGAATCCCTGGGGACATCCGCCAACATGGCCGGCGCGTAGTAGTTGCCCGGACGGGCGAGCCGCTTCCCGCCGGTGACCAGCCGGCCGCCCATCTCGACCGTGCGGCGCACCTGCCGGTCGAGGCCTTCGAGGATTTCGAGCGTCGCCAGCGGTCCCACCTGCGTGGCTTCGTCCATGGGATCGCCCACCTTGAGCGCCTGCATGGCGGCGGCCATACGCCGCTCGAACTCGGGGTAAATCCGAGCGTCCACGATGAACCGCTTGGCGGCGATGCAGGATTGCCCGTTGTTGACGATGCGCGCGTCCACCGCCGCCGCAACCGCGCGGCCGAGATCGGTGCTGGGCATCACCACGAACGGATCGCTCCCGCCCAGCTCCAGCACGGTCTTCTTGATGCGCCGCCCGGCCTGGCTGGCGACTTGGGCCCCGGCCGGCTCGCTGCCGGTGAGCGTCGCCGCCATGACGCGGGGATCGTCGATGACCCGCCCCACCCGCGCCGAGCCGATCAACAGGCTCTGAAACGCGCCCGCGGGAAAGCCCGCCCGGCGAAGGATCTCTTCAATCTCCAGCGCGCATTGGGGCACGTTGGACGCGTGTTTCAGCAGGCCCACGTTGCCCGCCATCAGCGCCGGCGCGGCGAAGCGGAACACCTGCCAGAACGGGAAATTCCAAGGCATCACCGCCAGCACCGGCCCGATGGGCTGGCAGCGGATGAAACTGCGGCCGGGTCCCGCGTCCACCGGTTCGTCCGCCAGCAGCCGCTCACCGCGCTCCGCATAGTAGCGGCACGCCCAGGCGCACTTGACGGCTTCGGCGCGCGCCGCCGCGATGGGTTTCCCCATCTCGAGCGTCATGATGCGCCCGATTCGGTCCTTCTCCGATTCCAGAATGCCGGCCGCGGCCGTGAGCCGGCGCGCGCGGCCGGCGAAGGAGGTCCGCCGGTACGCGCCAAAGGAGTGCTCCGCGAGCGCCAGTTTCTCTTCAAGCTGCGCGTCCGTCAGCTCCTCGAACGTGCGCAGCGTTTCTCCCGTCGCGGGATTGATCGAGGCGAGCACAGAACCATTGTAGCGGCGCGGCCGCAAGCAGACAGCGATCGCTCAGCTTTGCTGCGCCGGCAACTGATGGCGCAGGCGTTCCAGCTTCTCTTTCAAGTGCGGGGGCGCCGGGTGCGCGGCGCTGAAAGCATCCTCGGCGCGTTCGCGTTCCGCCATGGCTCGCTCCACCTCATCCTTGTGGCCCAAGTAGAAGGCGATCGCGCCGTAGACCTGCTCCAGGCTCAAGGTGGGGTAGTGCGACCGGATGGCTTCAGGCGGCTCGCCATCCCGGTACTCCCGCACGATGAAGTCGAGCGGCACACGGCTCCCGGCCAGGTAAAAGCCATTGCCGCGACGCTCAACGAAATGCCGTTCCATGGTTACGCCCACTTCATAGCTTATCCTACCGGGAGTTCATCCTGCTTCTCCACCGCCGAAATCAGGACGCCCGCGGCCACCACCACCAGGCAACCGGCCACGTTGTACCAGAGGAAGGCCATCCTGGTGAAGCGCCAGCAGGCGAAGATGGTCGCCTCGCCGCACAGCACGCCCCAGAACGCCCCACGCGCCCGCACGCGCGGAAAGAAGAAAGCCAGCACGAACACCCCGAGCATCCCGCCATAAAAAAACGATCCCAGCAGATTGACGGCTTCCACCAGGGAGCCGATGCGCTTCGCGTATTGCGCCGTGGCCACGGCGTAGCAGCCCCAGAACAAGGTCGCCGCGCGCGCCGCCAGCAGATAGTGGCGGTCCGGCGCGGCCTTGCGCACGTGCCGCTTGTAGATGTCGATCACGCTCACCGTCGCCAGCGCGTTCATCTCCGAGGAGATCGAAGACAGAGCCGCGCCCAGGATCACCGCCAGCACCAGGCCCACCAGGCCCGCGGGCAGATAGCGCGTCACGAAGGTCAGGAAGATGTAGTTGGTGTCGACGACTTTCCCGCCCCCCGCCTTCTCGGCGAGCGCGGCGCCCTCCCGCCGGGCCGCGTCCAGCGACCTCTGCGCGCCATCGTATTCCGCGAGCTTCTCTTGCCACCGGCTCGCATCACTCTGGCGCCGCGCCACGATCAGCCCATCGGCCGCCGACCTGCGCCGCTCGAAAGCTTCATCGTACGCCGCCGCCACCGCCGGGTAGGCGGTCTGCCGGGAAGACGCCTCGATCCGCCGCATCTCCGTCCGTTCAAACAGGAGCGGCGGCTTCTCGTAGATGTAGAAGACGAAGACCATTGCCCCGATGAACAGGATGAAGAACTGCATCGGGACCTTCGCCACGGCATTGAATAGCAGGCCCAGCCGGCTCTGGGCGACCGACTTCCCGGTCAGGTACCGCTGCACCTGCGACTGGTCCGTTCCGAAATAGGCCAGCGCCAGGAACGCGCCGCCGAGCAACCCGCTCCACAGGTTGTAGCGGTCGCTCCAATCCAGCTTCAGCGTGACCGCGTTCAGCCGTCCCGCCGCTCCCGCCAGGCTGACCGCGTCGCGGAAGGAGACGTGCGAAGGCAGCAGCAACACCGCGCAGGCCAGCGCCGCGGCCAACCCCGCCGTCATGACGATCATCTGCTGCAAGTTCGACCAGGCAACCGCCTTGACGCCTCCCGTCGCCGTGAACGCCACCGCCACCACGCCCATGATCAGCGTCGTCTCCCAGTCCGGCCACCCGAGAATCACCGTCAGCACCACGGCCGGGGCATACAGCGTGATCCCCACGGCAAGACCCCTCTGGATCAGGAAGATCGCGCTCACCAACGCCCGCGTTCTGGCGTCGAAGCGCTTCTCCAGGTACTCGTAGGCGGTAAATACCTTGGCGCGGTGAAAGAGCGGTACGGCGGTGGCGCAGAGAATCACCATCGCCACCGGCAGGCCGAAGTAGAACTGCACGAAGCGCATCCCATCCACGTAGGACTGGCCCGTGGTGGAAATGAACGTGACCGCGCTCGCCTGCGTAGCCATGATCGATAGCCCCATGGCGTACCAGGGCAGCGTCCGGCCCGCGAGCATGTAGTTGCCTGTGGTGGCGCGGCCCCGCCCGCGCCAAAGCCCGTAGAGGAGGACGTACGCCAGCGCCGCGCACAACACCAGCCAATCGAGCGTCCTCATCTGCGGCCTATTGTAAGCCAGTCGGCATCCGAGATTTGACGGACCAGTGGGGCGGACCATCTTTTTTGTGGTCTGTTCGAGAGGGCCTGCTGCCCGCGGAGTTTCATGAAAAACCGTAGCGGCCATGCTGCCCCCGTGGAGTGGGCCTCCGGCCTGCCATGCCGGCTTTCTTGCCGGCATTTCTTGGAATCTCGGCGGGGCGGCAACAGGTTTTTCGACCCTGTCTTTTTGCGGGGCGCCGACCTAAAGCGAAGACCGGCGCGACGCTCCTGCCAGGCACAAGCCGACTTGGTGGGAGTAATCCGGTAGAGCGCAAGGGGACGCAGTTCAGGCCGGCCCGCTTGGCCAAAAGCGCAGAATCCGAACACGTCCTCGAGTCGAACAGGGCCACTGACGGTCGGGTCTGGCAGAGAAGGGGTCTGGCGATTACGCTACAATTTCGGCTTCGGATGGCGCGCCGATGGAGACGGGAGGAAGTGGGCATATGCCGGTTTCGGAAAAGGACCGCCTGGCCGCTGAGGTGGCGGAACGATATTCGGCTTTCGAAGAGGCGCTCTTCGGGGACAAACGGAAATACCCCCTCCAGGAGTTCAAGGCGTCTTGGGAAGCCGGCAGGCGTTACGCCGAGCTGACCAAGTCCGACCCCTTGATTCACAAAAACGTAGTCAACGCCGTTCACGTCCTGACCGATATCGTGGGGGAAGGCCGGAAGCGGATTCCAGCGCGGATTGCTCGGGACGCCGAGCGCTTGGTGCGCCTCATTTTCAGCGGATACGACCCATACTTCGAGGGGGACGAGCCGCCGGGTCTGTGAACCAGGGGCGTCCAATTGGGCGGCGACACCAGGGAAACGCGTAGTTTCTCAAAACCCCACTTGAACTAAGCCTTACGGCAGACGCTTCGCGTGGTATGCTTGACGCGGCAACTACAATGCGAACCCATCCCAAAGAGGCCTGCGTCGCACAATCGGCGCAGTTCGTATCACAAATCCGATTCAAAACCCAATA
>CAIRXZ010000243.1 GCA_903882645.1 uncultured Acidobacteriia bacterium
GCCCAAAGGCAACAAACTCAGCAGTAATCCCCAACTTTCGTCGGCCGCGTTTTCCATGCTTCCGCACCCTGAAATCAGAGTACGCAAAAAATGAATAGAAGTCAATCATTATCTTAGCGCTTATGGGGGCCCGCCCCACCATTTATGCAAGTGTTCGTTTACGGGAAAAGTATGTGGCATTACGCTATAGAGGCTGCCGCAGCAGGATGACGGTGATGTTGTCGGGGCCGCCGGCATCCCTGGCGGCGTCCACCAAGCGGTGGCAGCACTCTTCCAGGCTTGCGCCGTCGCGCGCGCCGCGGAGAATCTCCTCCAGCCTGGCGGCCTCCACCACGCCGTGCAAGCCGTCGCTGCAAATCAGCGCCAAGAACCCCGGCTCCAGGGGAACGGCGTAGCGGTTCACGGTGAGCGGCGAACTGGTCCCGATCGCCATGGTCAGCACGTGCCGCAAGGGGTGGGAGCGCAGGGTCGCCTCGTCCATTCCGAGCGGCCGGCCGACCTCGTTCACCCACGTCTGATCGTCGGTAACGAGGTGGAGACCGCCGCCGTCCAGAATGTACGCCCGGCTGTCGCCAACGCTGGCGATGCCGAGCTCGCCGCCGATTTCGACCGCCGCCACCAGGGTGGTGCCCATGCCTTCCAAGGCGGGGTCGGTGAGCGCCGCCTCGATGACGCACCGGTTGGCCTCCTCGACGGCGCGGAACAGCGCCTGCGAATCGCGGGCACCGGCCGAGCGCAGCGTCTCGGCAACCGCATCCACGGCCAGGCGGGAAGCGCATTCGCCGGCTCTGGCGCCGCCCATGCCGTCTGCCAGAATGTAGAACCCCAGCTCCGGTTCAATCAGGCAATAGTCCTCGTTGTTGGCCCTGATGCAGCCCGTATCCGACAACTGGAAGGCTTCCAGCATGCGACTCCCTTCGAACCCGTGGCAGTGGGGGCCAGGCAGAGAGCCCGACCTCACGGTAATTCCTGATTCTAACGAATGACAGCGGCGGGCGGTAAAATTAAAGGATCTCCCCGAATGATCTGGAAACGCCTCCGCCTGACTCTCGAGATGATCCGCTTCGAGCACTCCGTTTTCGCCTTACCGTTCGCCCTGACAGGCGCCCTGCTGGCGTGGCGCGAAGGCGGCTATGCTTCCGCGGGGATGCCGTGGAAAGCGCTTTGGATCGTGGCGGCCATGGTGGCGGCGCGTTCGGCGGCCATGGCGTTCAACCGCCTGGTGGACGCCGATATCGACGCCCGCAATCCGCGCACCAGGATGCGCCATCTTCCCGCCGGCCTGGTGAGCCGCGGCTTCGGGTGGGTGTTCGTGACGGCATCCTCGGCGGTGTTCCTTTTGGCGGCGCGCGGATTGAATGGGTTATGCCTGAAACTCGCGCCGGCCGCGCTGATTGTGATCTTCTTTTACTCCTTCACCAAGCGGTTCACCTCCTTCTCGCACCTGGTGCTCGGATTCAGCCTGGGCATCGCGCCAGCCGCGGCCTGGATCGCGGTCCGCGGCTCGCTCGATCCGCGCATCCTTTGGCTCACCGCGGCGGTGACCTTTTGGACCGGCGGCTTCGACGTGATCTATGCCTGCCAGGACTACGAATTCGACTCGGCCGAGGCGCTCTGCAGCATTCCGCGCGCCATCGGGGTCGCGGGCGCCCTGCGGGCCGCCCGGGCGCTGCACGTTCTCATGATCGTCTGCCTGCTCGCCATGGCCCACAGCTTGGGCCTCGGAGTCCTGTCGCTCGCTGGCGTGGCGGCGGTCGTCGCGCTGCTCGCCTACGAGCACAGTCTGGTAAGGGCCGAAGACCTCTCGCGCGTCGACGCCGCTTTCTTCACCATGAACGGCTGGGTGAGCGTGCTATTCTTTCTTTTCTGGGCCGCCGACATCCTCCTTTTCCGACCGGGCATCTGAACCATGCAGACCGTAATTGAAGATCCCCGGCTGGTCCCCATCCGCGCCAAGGTGGAGGCTGGCGAACGCCTGTCCTTCGAGGATGGCGTGGCGCTGTACGGCACCAGCGACCTTCTCGCTGTTGGCTACCTCGCCAACCTGGTACGTGAACGGCTGCACGGCAACGTGACGTACTTCAACGTGAACCGGCACATCAACCCGACCGACGTCTGCGTGGCCAGTTGCCGCCTGTGCGCTTTCGGGAAGCGCGCGCGCGATCCCAAGGCCTACACCATGTCGCTCGAAGAGGTGTGGCAGCGCGCCGGCGAGGGCTGGAGCGAAGCCGTCACCGAATTCCACATCGTGGGCGGGCTGCATCCCGAGCTTACCCTCGACTGGTACTGCGAGATGTTGCGCGGCCTGAAGCAGCGTTTCCCGAAGGTCCACCTCAAGGCGCTCACCATGGTGGAGATCGCCTACTTGGCCCGCCGCACCAAGATATCGGCGCGGGAGACCCTCGAGCGCCTGCGCGACGCCGGAATGGATTCGCTGCCCGGCGGCGGCGCGGAGATCTTCGACGAGCGCGTGCGCCGCATCATCTGCGACCACAAGATCGACGGCGCCGAGTGGATCGAGACCGCGCGCGCCGCGCACCAGTTGGGGCTGCGCTCGAACTGCACCATGCTCTACGGCCACATCGAGAACGACCGGGACCGCGTGGACCACCTCGTCCGGCTGCGCGCCTTGCAGGACGAAACCCACGGCTTCGTCACCTTTATCCCGCTCGCCTTCCACCCCGATAACACCCCCTTGCAGCACATCCCCGGGACCACCGGCTTCGCCGACATCAAGAACATCGCCGTGGCGCGCCTCATGCTGGACAATATCCCGCACATCAAGGCCTACTGGGTGATGATGACGCCGCGCATCGCGCAGATCGCCCTGCGCTTCGGCGCCGACGATATCGACGGCACGATCGTGGAAGAGCGCATCTACCACGACGCCGGCGCAACCACCGCCCAGGGCCTGCGCCGCGCCGAGCTATTGCAGTTAATCCGCAAAGCCGGCCGCGAGCCGGTAGAACGCGATACGCTGTACCGCCCCGTGGAGCGGACGGAGACCGCGTTCACGGTGCTGGCGTAAGTAGGCCTGCTTTTGGGCCAAGTTTCCGACAACCCCACTTGAACTAAGCCTTACGGCAGACGCTTCGCGTGGTATGCTTGACGCGGCAACTACAATGCGAACCCATCCCAAAGAGGCCTGCGTCGCACAATCGGCGCAGTTCGTATCACAAATCCGATTCAAAACCCAATA
>CAIRXZ010000244.1 GCA_903882645.1 uncultured Acidobacteriia bacterium
ATTGGGTTTTGAATCGGATTTGTGATACGAACTGCGCCGATTGTGCGACGCAGGCCTCTTTGGGATGGGTTCGCATTGTAGTTGCCGCGTCAAGCATACCACGCGAAGCGTCTGCCGTAAGGCTTAGTTCAAGTGGGATTGTCGGAAACTTGGCCCCAAACGGCGTTCTGGGAAATCACTGTCGGAGGTCCGCCCCACTGAACGGCGTGTTTTCGACCGTGCCGCACAAATCGTCACGCCTCCGTCTCCAGGCTCGCCTCCGAGGCGGGGGGCATCCGAATGGTAAACGCGCTGCCTTTCCCCAATTCGCTCCGGACAGAAATCGTCCCGCCGTGCGTGGTCACGATTCCGTAGGCGATGGAGAGACCGAGGCCGGTGCCGCGGCCGCTCGCTTTGGTGGTGAAGAAGGGATCGAAAATGCGGTTGATCTGTTCCGGCGGGATTCCGTGGCCGGTGTCCGAGAGGGATACCTCCACGCAGTTCTTGGCGGCGTCGTTGCGCGAGGCCAGGGTGATGACGCCGCGCTCGTCCATGGCCTGGACCGCGTTCATGAGAATGTTCATGAAGACCTGCTGGAACTGGGACCTGTCCGCCAGGACCGGGGGCAACTCCTTCAGATCGCGCTCCACGGTTATGTTAAAGAACAGCGCCTGCTTGGCCACCAGAGACAGCGTATCCTCCAGCACCTTGTTGAGATCGATCAATTCCGCGTTGCTCTTCGACTGGCGCGAGAACTCGAGCAGGCCTTTGACGATGTCCCGGCAGCGCTCGGTCTGCCTGATGACCTCCTCCAGGTTTTCCCGGTTCGGGTCGTTGTCCGCCATGTCCTCGGCGGTAAGGCTGGTCAGCGCCAGGATGCCACCCAGCGGATTATTGACTTCGTGGGCGACGCCGGCCGCCAGCATGCCGAGCGAGGCCAGGCGCTCCGACTGCGCCATGCGGGCCTGCATCGCCACCAGTTCCTCGGTCCGCTGCTTCACCTTTTCCTCGAGCGTCCGGCCCCATTCCTCCAGGTCGCCTTTCATCTGCCGGAGGCTCTTGAGCATCGCGTTGAAGGATTCGGCCAGCAGGCCGATCTCGCCGGGAGAATATGAACGGACCTCCTGATCGAAGCGGCCCGCGATGATGTTCTGCGTGGCGGCCACCATCTCGCCCAGCGGGTGGGTAATGTTGCGGATCATGTAGTAGGTGATGCCGATGATCAGGATGAAGCCCCCTGTGGCGAGCCCGAAGAACGAGAAGATCACGCGATTTCGGATCGCGGTGTAGGTATTCTCCATGATTCCGGCGGCAAGCATCCCGACGGCATCGCCCGCATAGTTGCGAATCGGGGCGTACTCGCTGATATACCAGCCCCTCACGACAAACGCGCGGCCTCTCCAGGTCTCCCCCCGTTTGAGGACCGCGTCGCGAACGTCCGCGGGCGCCCGCGTGCCGACCGCGCGGTCCCCGCCGGGAGTCCGGACGTTGGTCGAGATCCGCAGATCGTTCTGGAAGATCGTCACCGAGCCGTTGTCCACATCCCGGAACCGGTCGCCGCGAAAGAGCAGGTTCCAAACCCTGTCCACAATCTGAGAATTCGCAGTGAGAAGGACGCCTCCATACAGGACTCCCAAAGTATTGCCGGACGCCGCCCTTACCGGCGCCGCCGCCATGAGCGCCAGGCCCTCGGTCTCCTCGCCGGTATCCGTGCGGAAACGGGCGCGCGCGCTCAAACCCGGATCTTCATTGGCGAGCATGTTCGCGGAAAGGATCTCGGTCGCCGCCGCGACCTTGCCGCCAAGCGCGGCTCCGATCAAGCCGATGGAGGACACGTTGTCGCCGGCCCGGCCAAGCGGCGACGCTCGCAGCAGCACCTCGCCGTTCGGGCCTGCCAGGCTGAGGAAGTCGAAACCCGCGTCCTTGCGGAGATTCTCCAGGAAGGCGAGCGGCGGGCGCCGGCCGCCGCCGGCGAGATACTGCTGGATGGCGGCCCCGGAGCTCGCGAATCGCACCGAGAGTTCCAGGGCCTGAAGCTGTTGCTCGTAGACCGTCCTGGCTGTGGCGAAATCGTGGTCCACCGCCCGCCGCGCCTGCATCATGATCGTGGAACTCACGATCCACGAGCCGACCAGAGACGTGGTCAATCCCGCGGTCCCGAGGATGACCAGGTAGCTCCAGATCAGCCGCGCCTTGAGCGACAGCTTGGGCGAGGTCAGGCTAGACCGCATGATGTCGCGCCCTTAAAGAAAACCGCTCCCTCACGGTCGCGGCTCTGCACGGAGCCGCGAGCGTCAGCGAGCGGTTGCCCAATAGCGCCGAATCCAGCGGTCATGGAACTAGCCCGCATGGCTCCGCGGCGCCGTCATGCGGCCTTCCCGAGGCGCTGGCGGATTTTCTCCAGCAGATGAGCGGTGTTCACCGGTTTCGGGAGGAACATGTCATGCGCCAGCCAGCCGCCGGCCGCCGGGATTTCCAAGTCCGGAAGGCGCGAACAAAAGGAGCTGAGCACGAATATCGGCGTGTGTTTGATCTCCGGATCGCCGCGGATTTCGTGGATTGCGAAGAACCCTTCGGTCCGCTCGTTCATCATGATGTCCATGAGGATCAGGTCCGGCCTCTCCACCTTCGCCAGCCTCACGCCCTCCTTGCCGTCATGCGCCCGGAGAACCGTGAAACCGTTCGCCTCGAGGAAGCATGCGACAGCCTCGACGAAGTCCTCGTCGTCGTCCACCATCAGTATTCGTTTGCCACCCGTGGTCATTCCCAACCCCCCATTTCCGCGTCGTCGGCTGGCTCGCGCCAGGCCGGCAGGCGCACGCGAAAGGTCGAGCCGATGCCGGCTTGGCTCTCGACCTCAATGCTGCCCCCCATTTCCGAAACGATCCTCTTGGAGATATGCAGCCCCAGGCCCGTGCCCTCGGTTCTCTTGACTCCGCTGTCCTTGATACGAAAGAACTCGTCGAAAAGAAACGGCCGGTACTTTTCGGGGATGCCGACTCCCGTATCGCCGACGGCGATTACGATCTCGCCGTCGCAAAAACCCCCCGAAACCGTGACTTTTCCTCCGCGCCGGTTGTACTTAATGGCATTCGTAATCAGGTTGTCGAACAGCACGCTCACGCACGTTCGATCGCCCCGTACGCGAGTTTCCCCCTCGGGCAGGCTGACCTCCAGGGCCACATCCTCGGCCGCCGCCATCGCCCGGTAGTTCTCCAGGATGTTGACGATCGTGGACTTGAGATCCACCTCGACCCTCTCCTTGAGAAGCGCGCCCCCCTCCACTCTGGCCAGCGTCAGCCAGTCCGCGATGAGGCTCTGAAGCTCCTCGGTCCGCTTGAGGCAGCGGCCGATCCATTCCCGTCTTCGGGCAGGCGAATCTCCGGCTTCATCGAGACGCTGGAGCACGTCCAGGTACTGATGGATCGCCGCCAGCGGCGACCGCAGTTGATGGGACACGAACGTGACAAAGGTCCGCTTGAGCAGCGCGCGCTCGACTTCTCCCCGCTGGGACTCCAGCGCCAGCCGCCGCCTCTCGAGGCCGCGATTCACGATTAACCGCAGCTCATCGGGCGAGAACGGCTTGGGCAGGAAATCATAGGCGCCGGATTTCATCGCCTCGACCGCGGTATCGATGGTGGCGTACCCGGTGATCACCACCATGATGATTTGCGGGTCGATCTCATGCACCCGGGAGACGACCTCCAGGCCGCTGATCCCGGGCATCTTGAGATCCACCACCACCAGGCCCGGCTTGAGCGCCGCGACGGCTTCCAGCCCGCGCGCTCCGTCCTCGAAGACCTCCACGCGCAGGCCCATTTTGGACACGATCTTGGCGCACGACAACCGCATGGCGTAATCGTCGTCGATGACGACGACCGCCTCCGGCGCGGCGGATTCGCTCATGGCGCCATCCTCCGGTGGCTGGCCGGCCGGGAAGGCCGGCAGGGTCAGTCCGTTGCCACGCCCGACGCCACGGCCTTCTCCAAAAGCTGGAGAAACCTGGGAATGTCGAGCGGCTTGGTAAGGTACCGGTCGGGCCGGATCATTTCGACCTCGGCCGACATAGGAAAGCGCTCGTCCGGGCTCTCCTTGATCGAGGAAACCATGAAAACGGGGATGCCGCGAAATTCCGCGTATTCGTCCAGGTATTTGAGGGCGTAGGTAACGCCGTAGCCTTCCGTGGACGACTCCATCATGATGTCCAGGACGATGACGTGCGGCTTGTACTCCAGGACCTTAAGCAGGCCCGCGTGTCCGGAATCGGCCTCGGCCACCTGGTAGCCGCTGCTTTCGAGAAGAGATTTCACCGAGGTCCGGAAATCCCGATCGTCGTCGATCAGGAGCACCTTGGCGCACATGCCCAACCTCCTTCCCGCCGGGCGGTTCCCAAGAACCACCGAGCACGATTATAGGCCAGCGCGGTCCAAAATGAAAGCGCGTGGAGCGCCCTTGCGGTTTGGCCCGACCCGCCCGGCGCCCGCCGGGGAGGTTCCGACACGGTGGTTGAAAAACCGGCAAGTGCCGATTTATCAAGGGCCCGCACGCAATACCGGACAGGTTGGGCCAGGCGCGGATTGGGTATTTCAGCAGTTGTTAGTCTGAAACTCTTGCTTCATCGGGACAATTACTTTAGAATTACCGCGAGATGATGAAGATCGCCGTTCTGCTGAAGATGGCGCCGGACGTGGTCGAGGAGCTGGAGATCGCGGCCAGCGGAAAAAGCCTCGATTTCAAGTCCCTCCGCATGGCGCCGAACGAATCCGACGAGCACGCCGTTGAGGAAGCGCTTCTGCTGAAAGAGCGGTTCGGCGCCAAAGTGATCGTGGTCGCGCTGGAAGCGCCGGAGGTGGATGAGGCTCTTTTCGGAGCCTTGGCGAATGGAGCGGATCGGGCGATCAAGATCACCGGCCTGCGCGAGAACCTCACGACCGCCGAGGAGGCGGATGTCTTCACCCGGGTGGTCAGAGGCGAGATAGGCGCGATCCCCGACCTGATTCTCACCGGAGTCCAGGCCATCGACGACCTGGACGGGCTGATCGGCCCGCTGATTGCTTGCGAACTCGGCCTTCCGTTCCTGGGGGTCGTCGTCGGGCTGTCTCCGTGCCCGGATGGCGCCGGCATGGTGGCGCTCAAGGAGTGTCCGGGAGGCGTGCGGGCGGAGTTCGACGTCACGCCGCCGGCGGTCCTCGGGATTCAGGCCGCGGAACGGCCGCCGCGCTACGTTCCGCTCGCCAAACTTCAGGCCGCCGCGCACACGAAGAAGATCGAGCTAGTTCCCGTGCCGCTGCCGACAGACCCGGTCAACCCGCTGATCGAGGTTCTCCGCATGCGCAGGCGGGCGCCGGCGGCCCGCGCCGAAATGCTGTCGGGTTCGGTTGAGGAGATAGCCGGTCGGCTGTGCGAGGTCCTGGCCGGCCAAGACCTGATTGAGGAGTGAGACATGAGCGGCGATATTTGGGTTCTGGCCGAACAGTGGCGCGGGAGAATCTCGGAAATCACGTACGAAATCCTGGCTCTCGGAAGGGACTTGGCGGATGAAGCGGGGGTTCGCCTGGAAGCGGTCCTGGTGGGGAGCCATGTCCGGGGCTTGGCGGATACGCTTGGAACGGCGGACTCGGTCCTGCTGATCGATCACCCGTTGCTCGCCGAACCGGTGACCCCTACCTACGCGGATGTGCTGGCTCCATTGCTGGCCGACCGTTCGCCGGCCGCGTTCCTGGTCCCGCTCACCAATATCAGCCTCGGCATCGGGACCCTGCTGGCCGGCGAGTTGCGTCTTCCGGCGGTGAATTTCTGCCGGGATGCGCACTTCGTGGACAGACGCTTGCGCGCGACCTGCGTTCTTTACGGCGGCAAGATCGAAGCCGAAGTGACGCCGCGCGGCGGCGCTACCGCGATCCTGGGCATTTGGCCTCACGCCCGCCCGCCGGAAAAGGGCCATTCCAAGCGGCTTCCCGGAGTGGAGGAAATCGCGGCGTCGCCCGATGCAGCGCCCGCGATCCGGTTCCGGAGGTACATCAATCCGCCGGCCGGGGACGTGGACCTGACCAAGCAGGAAGCGCTGGTGGCGGTTGGCCGCGGCATGCGGAGCAAGGAGAACCTGGAGCTTGCCGAAGCGCTAGCCCGCGGGATCGGCGGGGCCGTTTGCGCGTCGCGGCCGGTGGTGGATCAGCACTGGCTTCCGCTGTCGCGGCAGGTCGGCAAGTCCGGTTTGACCGTGAAACCGAAGCTCTATTTCGCCCTGGGGATCAGCGGCGCTCCGGAACATGTCGAGGGCATGCGAAAGTCGGACTGCATCATCGCCGTGAACACGGACCCGCAAGCCCCCATTTTCAACGTGGCGAACTACGGCGTCGTCGGGGACGCGCTGGAGTTGCTGCCGGTGTTGACGCGGGCGGTTGAGGGGAGGAAGCGGGCGGGGGGCGGGGCGGGGTAGGGTGCGCCGGTTCTGTTCCAATCCCACACTCGACAAATCACTCGACTATAGTGGACCCCAGAATTCAGACCACGCATTAAGTTAATTTCGGAGTCGGCGGTCGCGAGGAAGACGGCGATGACGACGACGCGAAAGCAGTACACGCCGAAGTTCAAGGCGAAGGTGGCGCTAGAGGCGATCCGC
>CAIRXZ010000245.1 GCA_903882645.1 uncultured Acidobacteriia bacterium
CGCGAGGTCTTCGGCCTGCTCGACGCTGCTGCTGAAGGGGTTCACCCCAACCGAAAGAAGCGAAGATCGTTCCCACGGGCTGCTTGGCATCGTCGTCACAGCTTTCCCGCCCGCAAGGAGTCCCAATGAGCTATTTAAGTGGCATTGGGCGCTTTCGCCTGCCAATGAGTACTTATCGCCAACGGAACAGCTTCAGGGCGAGGGCGAAGCAGGCGATCAGCCAGGCCGCCAGCACGCCCATTTGGGGGGCTAATTGCGATAGCCCGGCGCCTTGCAGCATGTTCGCCCGCAGCGCGTCGATGACGGCGGTCAAGGGGAGCGCCCGGATGGCGGGCTGGAGCAGGGCGGGGAAGCGCTCGGAGGAAAAGAACACGCCGGAGAGAATCCACATCGGCATCATGGTCACGTTCATCAGGCCGGAGGCCGCTTCGATGGTGCGCGCGCGGGAGGCGATGAGGAGGCCCAGCGCGCTGAACGCGAGAGATCCCAAAACGCACAGCCCCGCGAGGCTGGGGATGGAACCGCGCATTGGCACGCCGAACGCCAGACGGCCGAACCCCGCGACGACGCCAACTTCGATCGCCAGAAGCGACATGCGCGACAGCAGAAACGACAGCAGGTAATACGAGCGCGGCATGGGCGTCGCGATCAGGCGCTTCATGAGCTTCTTGCGGCGCGCATCCACGATGGCGAACCCCATGCCCCAAATCGCGCTGCCCATCAGGTTCATCCCCAGCAGGCCCGGGATCAGGAAATCGATGTAGCGCGAGCCTGGCTCGCGGACCAGCAGGTCGCGCGAAGCGGCGGGGTCGGTGCGGCCGGCGGCGCGCTGGATAGCGGCGTCCGCCAGCATGCGCGCGGCGCGGCCGTCGGGGTTGGTGTCGTCGTAGCGGTAGGTCACCGTCCCGCCGGGTCCCGGCGCCGCCAATAAGGCGACCTTCCCCGCGCGGAGGGCTTCCTCGGCGGCGGCCGGCGACAACTGGCGCACGCGGAGGAGCTTCTCGCGCTGGAGCGCGCCGGTCAGATCCCGCGTTACGGCGGCCACCGGAAGCACGTCCGCGGGGCGGTTGCGAAAGGCGATTCCCAGACCCGCGGCCAATAGAATCGGAAAGACGAAGACCCAGAAGAGAGCTTCGGGTTCGCGCCGGAATTCGCGGAACCGCACCAGGGTCAACTGAACCAGCGGGTGGTCCATGAAGGCGCTCGCGCGAGCCGGCTTCGCCGCCGTCTCCCGCGCGCCGCCGTTGAGGATGGCGGCCAGCTCACTCATCGCGCAGATGCCGTCCCGTCAATGCCACGAAGACGTCCTCCAGGGAAGCGGAATGGGTACGCAGCTCGGTGAGCGAAGCGCCTTGGCGAGCCAACTCGTCGAGCAGGGCGGGCACGGCGCGATGCAACTCGGTTACCTGCATCCGCACAACGCCATCCTCCGCCTGTACGCCGCGCACGCCCTCGATGCGGCCGAGAGGCTCCCGATCCAGGGCGCGGTCCACGCCGCCGGCCGCGAACTCGACCAAGTGCTCGACGCCAAGCGAGGCGATCAACTCGCGGGGCGCGCCGAGCGCGATGGTCTTGCCGTGATCCACGATGGCCACGCGCCCGCACAGCCGCTCGGCTTCATCCATGTAGTGAGTCGTGAGCAGAATGGTCCGGCCCGCCGACTGGAATCGTTCGATCAGCTCCCAAAGCTGGCGCCGCGCCTGCGGGTCGAGGCCCGTGGTGGGTTCGTCCAGGAACAGCAAATCCGGATCGCCGACCAGCGCGCAAGCGAGAGCCAGGCGCTGCTTCTGTCCGCCGGAGAGGTTGCCCACGCGGGAGTTCCGCTTCTCTTCAAGCTGGACCAGGGCGATCACCTCGGAGGGATCCGGTCCGCGGCGGAAGAAACTCCGGAACAGGCGGATGGTTTCGGCCACCGTCAGCTTTTCGGAAAGCTGCGTCTCCTGAAGCTGGATTCCAAGCCGCTGCCGCAGCTCGGCGGCGTCCGCGCTCCAACGCATGCCAAGCAGCTCGACGTCGCCCGAATCGGCGGGCGTGAGGCCCTCGCAGATTTCCATGGCGGTGGTTTTCCCGGCGCCATTCGGACCGAGAAGGCCAAAGCATTCGCCGGGACGCACCTCGAAACTGAGATCGCCGACGGCGATCACGTCTTTGTAAGCCTTCCGGAGATGGCTCACCCGGAGCGCGGCCCCCAGCGCGGGCGACGACATAACCTTAGTATCGCGTCGCGGCGGGCGAATTCTCAACCGCGGATCAGTACAGAAAATCGAAATCGACCGTGAAGCGCCGGCCGCGGTGGCCGAAGAAGTATCCGTAGGCGGGGTCGGCCACGTTGGAGTGAACGGCTTCGGGATTGAAATGGTTCGAGAGGTTGAAGGCGCTCAAGGAAAGGCGGACCGCGTATTTCTTACTGACCTGAATGTCCTTCGAGAGCCGGGAATCGAGCGAGAAGAAATTGGGGAAACGGTCCTGGTTGGGGATCCCGACGTAGTTCTGGGCCGCGTCGGTCACGATGTAGGGAAACCCATTTCGATATTCGAGCATCGGATAGATGACCGCCTTCCACGGAAGCTGCAACGACCCCCAGGCCAGGAAGCGATTGGGCAAATCGGCCGACAAGGTGGCGGACCGATTGTCGCGGATGACCGGCACGGGGTAAGCGCCCAGATACTTCTCGAAATCGTTGAGATCGCCGTTGGCGTGGCTGCGCACATACGAGAAGAATAGCTGGCGGCCCTCGCTCAATCCGACGCGCGTGGTGGCCTCGAGCTGCCAGTACCGCGACTCTCCGGCTCCTTCGAGCAGGTACGCGCCGGTGTTGGTGACGGGATCGGGCGCCACGGTATCGAGGAGCACCAGGCCGGCCGCGTCGTTGCGCATGTACCCCAGGCGGAGCTTCACCGACCGGGCCAGCGGCTGTTCCACCTGCACGCTCCAGATGGCGCTTCGGGGGGAGAAGTTGCCGTCGATCGGTTGCTGGCGCACGAAGGGGGACTTGACCTTCGACTGGCCCAGCGTGTTCAGGTAGAGAAAAGGCCCGGCCGAGACCACGCCGTCGTCGTACATGGTGATGACGCGATCCGGATATTTGTTGAAGCAGTACACATTCAGCGGGACCCGGTCGTAGAACAAGCCGAAACCCGCGCGGACGACCGCGCCCGCGCCGGAGAACGGACGCCACGATACTCCCGACCGCAGGGCCACGCGAACCGCCCCGGACACCTGCTGGGATTCCGTGCGGACTCCAAGATCCAGGGCCAGCCGCGGAGACACTATCCAGTGGTCCTGCGCGAAGGCGGCGTACTCCGTATCGGAGATCTGAAACTGGTGGGTCCGGGGAAACGCGATCTGCTCGGTCAACTGGCCGCTCGCGTCCAGGATCTCGATGGGATGCTCGGCGACCTCGCCGGTCTCGGTGCTCCCGGCGGCGTAGACGCCGATCTTCAGGTTATGCGTCCCCAGTATCTCGATGGGGACGAAGGAGTAGTTCGAGGTCCCGCTGAAACGCTTGGCGTCCCGGCTGGTCTGGGCGAAGTAATTGCCGAGATTGCCCGACGGCGTGACGATCAGGTCCGCGGGGCCCTGTCCCCAGACCGACGCGTCGAAACGGGTCATGGAGAACGTGTTTTCGAACACGCCGCCGAAGATGGCGAGGTGGTGCGCCACCGTGCCGGTGTAATTGTGCGTGCTGGCGTCCGGCGCAGTCGGCTGCGGATTGAAGTAGTCCATGTTCACAAAGCCCAGGCGCTCGGGAGCGAGGTGGACCGTGGCGGTGACCCACTGTTTCGCCGAGGCGGCCCAATCGAGCTGGGTGAAAGAGTTGAAGCCCTCCTGTTTTTTCTGGTTATAGGGGAAGGGCAGGGTATAAACCGCGGTCCTGCGGACCTCGTATTCGACGCCTTCGGAGATGTTGAGCTTGCTGGTGAGAAGAGGCCCTTCGAAGTTCAGCCGCGGGGTGGCGTCCTTCAGCCCGCGGAGATGCCAACTGCGGATGCGGAACTCCGGCAAGGGGTCGTTGAGCTCCCATTTCCACTTGTCGCCGCCGCGCCGCGTGGCCACCGAGACGAGACCGGCGGTGAACCTTCCGTATTCGGCCAGGTAAGCGGTCTGATAGACATCGACCTCTTCGACGCTGTCCATGGGGACGGTCAGTCCGAACTGGCCGGTGGCGGGGTCGGTGACATCGGCGGAATTGACGATCATGGCGCTGCGGTGCTCGGCGCCGGCCGAGATGGCGAGCGCTCCTCCGTTCTCGCGGACCACGCCGGGAGTCATCGGCAGGGCGTCGGAGACGGTGGCGGGGCGGCTGGGAAGATCCCTGGCTGCCTGCGCCGGCATTTCGGCCGGGGCCGAGGCGCCTTGCTCCATGGGCTCGAGCGTCGCGCGCACTTCCACATTCTCCCGGCCCAGAACGGGGATGAGCGTCATTTCGAGGGAGGCGCTTTGAATGGACAAGTCGAGGTCGGCCCTCCGGAGCGGCTCGAAACCCTCCTTGAGGGCGGCGATCCCGTAGTGCCCGTACAGCAGATCCTTGAACTCGGC
>CAIRXZ010000246.1 GCA_903882645.1 uncultured Acidobacteriia bacterium
AACTTTGATCCAGGAGGCGCCGCTTTTGCCAGCAGGAACAGCGCATCCAGGTAAGGCGGCTGGTTTTGCTTGAGGTTCCTGAGAAAATCCAAATCGCGGTCGATCGCCACCAAGCGGCCACGGTCGGCCTGGATCGCCTGCAGCCTTCTTGAGAGATGCCACTTGAGCAAGGGAGCTTCCAGGTACGGCAGAGTCAGTGAAAAGATCGCCAGCCCCAGCGCCAGGGCCGCCCATTTCCAAGGGGCCGGGCGCGCGAGGGCGGCGCTGCCATTAGTTGGCTTTGACTGGAGGGTCACCAACGGAGATTCCTTGCCGAGCGCGGTCGCAGCCCGAAGGCCGAGGACGGCGGCGGACCGTCCTTCGCCCGGCGCGAGATCCAGCAGCTCGCATTGCAGGCCATTTCCCAGACGTCGCGCCAACCGGGGCGCGAAGTCTTTGGGCTGCACGCTCCGGCCACTAAGATAAAGCTTCTGGCCGGCCCAGTGGCCGTTGATGGCGCCAGCCAATGAATCTAAAGCGGCATCGATTGCCGCCTGGATTTTCGACCCGAGCTCGGCATCGCCTGGGGCATCCTGCTCTAGTGCTATTTTCCGTTTCTCCGCCTCGTCTTGGCTGATCCCGAGTTTCTCTGCGATCGCGCGGGTCATACTCTCGCCTCCCCATGGGAGAACGCGCACGGCCAGCGGCACACCGTTTTCGAAAGAGATTAGCTCCGCATAATTTCGACCGACATCCAGCAGGGCACAAGTCTGGGGCGGGTGCTGCCACACGTGGCGTCGCGCCAGGGCTGCAACCGTGAACACGGGAATCACTCCGCATTCCGAAAGGATTTCCGAATACTCCTCGACGACCTCCTTCTTGACGGCGACGACGAGCAATTCCTGCTTTGCGCCTAAGCTGTTGCTTGGCTGGCCGGCAGGAATGTCGGCGCTGGAGATTTGGCGGTAGCCCCAGGCCAGGGCGTCGGGCGGGAGCGGAAATTCGCTTTCGATCTGCAAGGCGAGGAGTCGCTTGAAGTTCTCCTTCGTTGTGGCCGGGAGAGATAGACGCCGCAAGGAGACGCCTCGGGCTCCGATCGCGCAGTAGGCCCGGAGTCGGGGCTGCCAGACTTCCTTCTTTAGAAAGCCTTGCAGGCTGATCGTGAGTTTCTCCCGGCAAGCCTTCGTTAGCCCGCCACTGGGCGCGCGCTCCAGCGGCAATTCCAACCCCTTTTCGCCTTTCAGCGCCTTGAGAGAACTCTGCCGGATCTCGATATACACACAGGGCGGATCCATGAAATGGCTTTCTCTCACAAGTCGTCCTCGCGATAGGAAAGCGTCGTCAGATCATTCAGACCGATATGGACGATCTCCTGAATGCGCTGCCGGGTGCCGGTCGAAGTCACTTTGCCCTCGCTCAGGATGCGGAAGGTCTCCGAGCGAGCGCTTACCCGCGCGGCCACCTGTCTAAAGATATCGCTCGTCATGCCCGGCACCATCAACAGGTAAACCGTATTGGGAAAGAAACCGCTGGAGGTGCGATACGAAATAATCGCCTGGGCCAGCTCCCGGCTAACGCCCGGCA